>CAZLTX010000008.1:12744-16534 GCA_964562555.1 uncultured Oscillospiraceae bacterium | reverse complement strand
GGGTGCTCCTTGAGATATACCTTCACGTTTTCTCTGCCCTGGCCGATTCTGTTGCCCTCGAAGCTGTACCATGAGCCTGCTTTTTCGAGCAGCTTTGCCTCAACAGCACAGTCGAGAATATCTCCCGCTTTTGAGATGCCTTCTCCGTACATGATGTCAAACTCAGCCTGCTTGAACGGAGGTGCTACCTTATTCTTAACGACCTTAACTCTGGTTCTGTTGCCTATAACTCCGTCGCCTGCCTTAATGCTTTCGATTCTTCTTACATCAAGCCGCATTGACGAATAGAACTTGAGTGCTCTGCCTCCTGTCGTAACCTCAGGATTGCCGAACATGATTCCGACCTTTTCTCTGAGCTGGTTGATGAATATAACACAGGTATTGGACTTGTTGACCGTACCCGTTATCTTACGCAGAGCCTGTGACATAAGTCTTGCCTGAAGGCCTACATGAGAATCTCCCATTTCACCCTGTATTTCTGCCTTAGGTACGAGTGCGGCAACCGAGTCGATAACAACAACATCGAGTGCACCGCTGCGAACGAGCATATCACAGATTTCGAGTGCCTGTTCGCCTGTATCCGGCTGTGAAACCAAAAGCTCTCCGACATCTACGCCTAAATTCTTCGCATATACTGGATCGAGTGCATGCTCGGCATCTATGAACGCTGCCTTGCCGCCCGCCTTCTGTGTTTCGGCGATAATATGTAAAGTCAGCGTCGTCTTACCCGATGATTCGGGTCCGAAGATTTCAACGATTCTGCCCTTCGGCACTCCGCCTATTCCGGTAGCGATATCCAAGCTTATCGAGCCTGTTGAAATAGCTGCGATATTCATATGTGCGGTATCGTCACCGAGTTTCATTATCGCACCCTTGCCGAACTGCTTCTGTATTTGTGCCATTGCGGATTCCAAAGCCTTATCTTTTTCACTTTTTGTATTGTTTACGCTCATTTTCTGTCCCTCCGAAAATAGAACACTCGTTCTTTCTGTTCTTATATTACACTATTTTGTTCTTTCGGTCAAGTACTATTTTTCCAAAATTTCTGTGGTATTTAATAGAAATTATAGTCTTTATTTGTAATTTTGTCAAGAGATTTTGGAATATTTTGCATCTATTCCTTGAATAAACTGTCTATAGTGCAGCCTATTACGCTTTCGATATCGTCCAGGAGCTTTTGCATTTTGGCTTTGTTCGCAATAATTTCGTCGTAATTCAAAACACCGTGCTTTCTCGCCTTATCTATGATATAGTCGAAACGCTCGTCTATGCCGACATATTTATCTTCTTTTACAAGTCTGTCACCCAGACAGATTATATCCGTTTCCGTGAGCTTATCTATGGGACTGTATTCTCTCGGATCCATGTGTACCTTTACGATCGCCGCCTCATCGTCATAGCCCAATTCTTTGAGCTTATCCGCCATAACATCCCAATGCCTGTCCATGGTTCTTGCAGCATCGTGTGCAAGTCCGGCACCTCTTATCAAATCAAGGTCGAGCTTATAGCCTTTAGCGTTAAGTACTTTCGCAATGCGAAGTCCGCAGTCCGTTACGGCTTTGCAGTGACCCATAACATTGGCCGGCGTATTAAATTCCCTGTAAAGCTCTTGCACCTGCTCCGTTGAAATTCTTCTGCGTTTTTTCGTTTCCGTCATTTCACTCATTTCTGTCATCTCTGTCATTTACGTTTTCTCCGTCTTCTGCCTCGTCATCTGTGATGCTGCATAGTACCGACAGCTATTTTACGAGCTTATAAACTTCATTCAGCATTACAAGCAGCATATAGTTACGGTTATATTTTCTGGAAACATTCCTGTGCTTGGTTCTTACCACCTTGGTTTCACCGCCGCAGCAAATACCTATGTAAGCGAGCCCTGCCGGTCTGTTCTCATCTATGTCGTCCGGTCCCGCAATTCCGGTAATGGATATACATATATCTGAGCCTGTTTTTTCACGCAAGCCCTCTGCCATTTCCTTTGCGACCTCGGGACTTTCGGCAGTGTATTTTTCGAGCGTTTCTCTGCGAACACCCAGCTCGTTCATCTTCGATTCCCACGAATATGTAACCAGTCCTCTGTCAAATACCTTGGAAATTCCCGCAATATCGGTAAGTGCTTTCGCAAAGAGTCCGCCTGTGCAGGATTCGCAGCACGAAATCGAAATGTTCTTTTCTATCAGTTTTTTGCCGACAACATCTATCAAATCCTCGTTGTCCGTACTGTAAATGTATTCTCCGATAAGCTCGTTGACCTTGGAAAGCATCTCCTCCACACTCGCCTTGGCCTCTTCCGGGCTTGCACGCTTGGAGGTGATGCGAAGCGAACACTCCCCCTCCTTCGCATATGTTGCGATGGTGGGGTCTGTCTGCCCGTTTATCAAAGGCAGCAGCTTTGTTTCCATGGTGGATTCGCCGAGTGCAAAGGTTCTGACGATTCTGTAATATATCACGCTGTCCTGTTCCGATACAAGACGAGGCTTGAGCTGCTGCTCCCACATCGCCGTCATTTCTCTCGGAGGTCCGGGCAGTGCCGCAATCAGCTTTCCGTTTTTCTTCAGCATAAAGCCCGGAGCCGTTCCGCCCGGATTGTCGAGTATCTCCGCACTTTCCGGAAAATACGCCTGTTTCTCATTATTGTCCGTCCAGCGATAGCCTGCTCTTGCGAAGGTCTGCTTAAGCCATGTCAAAACCTCTTCACGGCAGCTTATTTTCTCCCCGAAGTATTCTGCGATTATTTCCTTGGTTAAATCGTCCTGAGTAGGTCCCAGACCGCCCGTAGTGATGATTAAATCACAATCTCGATAAGCAAGTCCTATCAGTTCCTTGAGCCTTTGAGGATTATCGCCCACCGTATAATGATACATAACATCATAGCCTATATCCTGGAGCTGCTGCGACAGGAAAGCCGCATTCGTATTTACCACCTGACCGAACAAAATCTCAGTTCCCACCGTCAGAATAGCTGTTTTCATATTATCACCATGCCCTTACATCGAAAAAACGTTTTTATTCTTTACAACATATTCAATACCGGAATATACGGTCATTACAAGGCTTGCATAAAGGAAAGCATAGCTCGCATATTCGTATATATCCCAAGTTATCGCAGGCAGCAAAAGCAGCATAGGCACCGCAATCATCTGCAAAACGGTTTTTATCTTGCCGCTCATTCCCGCCGCAATTACGATTCCCTCAGATGCAGCCACGGTTCTCATGCCCGCAACGGTGAACTCTCTTGCCAAAATGATGATAAGCATCCAACCCGGAACATAATCCGGTATCAAAAGACAAAATGCCGAATAAACCAAAATTTTATCAGCCAGCGGATCCATTATCTTTCCGAAATTCGTAACAAGATTGTGCTTTCTGGCAATTTTGCCGTCAAGCATATCCGTAAGTGATGCGAGAACGAATATCACGAAAGCCGCTATGTGATATCCGAGCATGTATGCCGCTATGAAAAACGGTACAGCTATAACTCGTCCTATCGTCAATTTGTTAGGTAAATTCATTTTTAGACCTCCCTGCCTACTAAATCATAATCAAAAGCATCCTCAACCACAACTCTGACAATATCGCCCGCCTTAAGCTCTCTGTCAGATGTGAATAAAACGGAATTATCAATTTCGGGTGCATCGTAACGGCTTCTTCCGATGTAGCTTCCGTCCTCATCTCTTTCCTCGACCAAAACATCTATTGTCTTTCCGATTTCAGCCTTGTTAAGCTCAAGGGAAATATCGAGCTGTCTTCTCATAATTCCGTCAAGCCGTTCTTCCTTTATATCCTCGTC
>CAZLTX010000008.1:0-12644 GCA_964562555.1 uncultured Oscillospiraceae bacterium | reverse complement strand
TATCGAGCTGTCTTCTCATAATTCCGTCAAGCCGTTCTTCCTTTATATCCTCGTCGATTTGATTTTCCATCTCGCCGGCAGGCGTGTTTTCCTCCTGCGAATATGCAAAAACGCCGAGCCTTGCAAATCTCGTGTTCTCCACGAAATTAACAAGCTTTTCGTAATCCTCCTCAGTTTCACCCGGAAATCCGACGATGAGCGTCGTTCTTATATGAATATCCGGAATTCTGCTGCGAAGTCGTTGTATCGTATCCGAAATCGATGCCCCGGTGGATCTGCGTCGCATTGCTTTCAGTACAGCGTCCGACGAATGCTGGATAGGAATATCGATGTAGTGACAAATCTTAGGCTCTGTTGCCATTACCTCGATAAGCTCGTCCGTAATTCTGTCCTCATAGCAATACATCAGTCTTATCCATTCGATGCCTTCTATCTTGCAAGCCTTGCGTAAAAGCTCGGGCAGCTTATATTCACCGTAAAGATCAATGCCGTAATTCGTCACATCTTGTGCGATGAAAATCAGCTCCTTGCAGCCTGCCTGTGCAAGCTCAGCTGCTTCCGCAAGAATATCTTCTATGGTTTTACTTCTGTAATCGCCTCGTATCGACGGAATCACACAGTATGCACATCTGTTGTTGCAGCCCTCGGCAATCTTTAAGGTTGACGAAAAACAATTATCGTCAAGCTTGCGTTCGAGCTTAGGCAGAACCGAATCGAAACAGTCTGTCACGACTTTCTGCCTTTCATCTCGGTTTTTGTCGAGCTTTTCGAGTATTTCCGGAAGTCTTTCGTATTCATTTACGCCGATGAAACAGTCAACCTCCGGCATTTCTTCAAACAGCTCGTCCGCATAGCGTTTCGCCAAGCAGCCCGAAACAATGATTTTTTTGCCCTCGTCCTTGTACTCGCAAAAATCAAAGATTCTCTCGATGGATTCCTTTTTTGCATCATTGATGAAGCCGCAGGTATTTATCATTATCGCATCCGCAGCTTCCGGGGTTTCGGCGATTTCGTTGCCCGAGCCGAGCAAAATGCCCTTCGCAACCTGTGTATCATTAAAATTCTTGGGACATCCAAGTGTTTCAATAAAGATTTTCATTGCTTAATTTTCCTCATTCTCTGTCGTATTTATGCCTTCCTGTGCCTCTGCCAGCTCTTCGGGCGTTACCAAAACCTGTCTCGGACGGCTTCCGTCCTGCGGTCCGATAATTCCTCTTGCCTCCATCATATCCACTATTCTTGCCGCCCTGTTGTAGCCTATGCGGAAACGACGCTGAAGCATCGAAACAGAAGCTTGTCCGCTGCTTACGACTAAATCTATTGCATCGGGCAGAAGCTCGTCAGCCTCGTCTTGACTGTCCTGCACATTGCTTCGTTCGATTCTGGTCAAAACCTCCTCGTTATATTCAGTGGCTTCGACTTGACTCTTTACATATTCGATAACCTTATGTACCTCACCGTCGGATACGAAGGTGCCCTGTACACGAATAGGCTTGCCCATTCCCATAGGATTAAAGAGCATATCGCCCTTTCCCACAAGCTTTTCCGCACCCTGCATATCCAGTATGGTTCTTGAATCAACCTGTGAAGAAACGGCAAAGGCTATTCTTGACGGTATATTTGCCTTGATAACACCGGTGATAACATCTACAGACGGCCTTTGAGTTGCTACAATCAGGTGCATTCCGGCAGCTCTCGCCATCTGAGCCAGTCTGCAAATGGATTCCTCTATCTGCGACGGTGCTGCCATCATCAAATCGGCAAGCTCGTCTATAATGATAACCACCTGCGGCATTACCCTTTCGCTTTCCTCGTTTGCTTTCACAAACTCGTTGTAGGATTCCAAATCTCTGACTCCCGCCTCCGCAAACTTTTTATATCTGTCGGTCATCTCTGCGACTGCCCAGTTGAGAGCCGCAGCTGCCTTTGTCGGATCTGTAACCACAGGAATCATCAAATGCGGAATACCGTTATAATTTCCGAGCTCAACCACCTTAGGGTCTATGAGTATCAGCTTGACCTCATCGGGATTTGCCTTGTAGATAAAGCTCGTTATTATGCTGTTAATACATACTGATTTACCTGAGCCTGTCGAGCCTGCAATCAAAAGGTGCGGCATGGATTTAAGGTCTGCAACTATGGCGTTGCCGCTTATATCCTTTCCGACAGCGAAGGTAATCTTGGATTTGCTGTTCTTGAAGGCCTCCGAATCGATGATTTCACGCAGTCTTACCATAGTGACGGAGTCGTTTTCGACCTCGATTCCCACTGCGGCCTTGCCCGGTATCGGAGCCTCTATTCTTATTGACTTTGCCTCTAAGTTGAGTGCTATATCATCTGAAAGTCTGACTATACTGCTGACCTTGACTCCCACCGCCGGCTGAATTTCGTATCTTGTAACCGTAGGTCCCTGCGTTACCTGGATTACTCTGGCATCTACATGGAAATTGCGAAGAGTTTCCTCTAACTTTATCGCTTTTGCCTGTAGAGCCCCTGCCGGTGTGCGATTTCCGCCGCTCGGTTTTTCGAGCAGAGTTACGGACGGTTTCTTATACTGTTTAGGTGTCTGTGACTTGTTTATCTCCTCACTTGTCAGCATTGCGGCTCTTGCCTCTTTGTTTGAAAGCTTTTCGGGCATTTCCTTGTCCGCTGTCGCTGCCTGCGGTGATGCTGCGGCACTGCCCGCCTTGCCGACTGTTTTTGCTTCTGCTCCCGCCGAAGCCGAAGTCATAAACTCTGTCTGTCCGTCTTGATTAATAATCCGCACGGATTGATCGTTTTGCTCGTTGTGTGACGCTGCCGTGCTTTCTTTGTATTGACTTGTGTTTCCGCTCGGTTCAAGTCCGAAGCTTCCAGAAAAACGGCTGTCCTTCTCGGTATCGCCGTCGATTCCGTAACCTGTTCTTACCTGTCTTTGCTCCTCAAGTCCGTAGCTGTTTCCGCCGCTGCCGTGTTGAAACAAGGTATCGTCCTGCATATATTGCAGCACCGTATTTCCGCTCTGTGTCTGAGCTTTCGTTTGTGAGTTCTTCGACGATAAAGAAAGCGGAGGTGCGAAAATACGCTTTTTGGTCTTTGGCTGAGGCTTAGCAGGCTGCGTGTCAGCCGGAAGCTGTGCGGGCGGCGGTGTAATCGCAGGCGGCAGCTCCTGCTGCTCCTGTTTGATTATGATGTCCGGCCGCAGTGATACTTGAATTCCCTGCTCGTCTTCAGTCGTGATGTCAAGGTGTGCATGCTCCTTTATAAGCTTTCTTTCCTCCATCTTGTCGCCGACCTTTTCGAAAAATCTCGAAACAGGAGTATTTATAAGCAGCAGCAGACATATAAAGGTAAGCACTACTGTAAAAATCCAGCAGCCTGCCGTTCCGAAGCCCTTTACGAGCAGTGATGCCAGTATCATACCGATAAAGCCTCCGCTCATCAGCTTAACTCCGCTCGCATAAAAGTCTTTAGCGATTTTCCATGTAAGTGTGAGTTCTCCCGCCTCTATATATCTCATCGAATTCATAGTGGCAAACATCAGGAGAATCGTAAAAAGCAGCAACAGCGTTTTAATCGAAAAATGCGAGGTTTTCCTGGCAAAGAGCAAAACCCCGAATATAATCAAATAGAACGGGAGCACATATGCCATGTGTCCGAAAACACCCTTGAGTGCATCTCCTATGATTTCACCGACCTTTCCCGCACCTCCCGTGAAGGTTGCCACTATAAGAAAGGCTCCGATTGCAATCGCAATAATAGCCCATATTTCGTCTATTACACGCTTGTCGGCTTTTTTCTTTGCCTGAATTTCCTGTGCCTTTTCCTTAGCCCTTGAGGTCTGTGAACCGCCGGTTTTCTTAGCTGTATTACCTGTATTCTTGTTTTTCGACCCGGGCGGTCTTCCCGGTCCCCGTTTAGTTTCCGCCATCGTATACCTCTTTTCGATTTATCTTATGCGAATAATGAATATCCTACCACGATCAAGCCCAAAAGCCATACATAATATGAGAAGTAGCTGAGTTTTTTATCCGAAACTATTTTAATCATGGTCTTGATTGCCACAAGTCCTGAAACCGCCGCAACAGCCATTCCCCAAAGCACCGGACCCATCTGTGCTGCGGTAACTCCCGCCTCTATGGCTGCAGGTGCCTCTAAAATCGCAGAGCCTAAAATCGACGGTATTGAAATCAAAAATACGAATTTAACCGCAAATTTTCTGTCCAGATTGCAGACAAGACTGCCGAACAGGGTCGAACCCGAACGTGAAATTCCCGGACATATCGCAATTCCCTGCACCAGTCCCACGAAAATCGCGTTTCTGATGTTCATCTCCTTAATTCCTCTGTTCGCCGTTCCGATTTTCTCTGCAAGCACGAGCAAAAATCCCGTGATTATGAGCCCTATACCTATTGGCAGCACCGATGTGTACAGCGAATCGAAGAAATCACTGAACGCAAAGCCTATGATTGCCGTCGGAATTGTCGCAACTATAATCATGACTCCGAGCTTTCTGACAGGTCTTTCCTCCATACGCAAGCCCTTGCCCGTACACAAATCCTTAATCGTCAGAACAAGCTCCTTGATAAGCTCCCATATGTCTTTCCAATACACTATGAAAACCGAAACCAGCGTTCCCACATGCAAAAGCACCGTGAAAAGCAAAACCTTGGTTTCATCTATATCAAACCAATTCTGCAAAAGTGCCAAATGTCCCGAGCTGCTTATCGGCAGGAATTCCGCCAAGCCCTGCACCAGTCCCAAAATTGTCGCCTCAAAATATGTCATAGTCTCATTTTCTCCCCTTATTTGCTTTTATTTCTTCGTGATAAAGCCCTTTGCTTTAAGCGTTTCGGCACACAGAATCGCTCCGCCTGCCGCACCTCTTATCGTATTATGTGAAAGTCCCACGAATTTATAATCGTAAATGCTGTCCTCTCTGATTCTGCCTATGGAAATTCCCATGCCCTTGTCTCTGTCAACATCTGCCTTTACCTGAGGTCTGTTGTCCTCTTCGAAATACTGAATGAACTGCTGAGGTGCCATCGGAAGTCCCTCCTCTTGAGGGAAACCCTTGTAATTCATCAGCTTTTCTATAAGCTGCTCCTTCGTCGGTTTCTTTCTGAATTTTACGAAAGCGGCCGCCGTATGTCCGTTGAGCACCGGAACTCTGATACACTGACAGCTTATCTTCGGTTCGTCGGCTTTAACGATTTCTCCGTTTTCGATATGTCCCCATATCTTCAGCGGCTCCTGCTCGCTCTTTTCTTCCTCGCCGCCGATGTACGGAATGATGTTTTCAACCATTTCCGGCCATGAATTGAAGTCTTTGCCCGCTCCCGAAATAGCCTGATATGTCGTAATTATACATTCGTAAGGCTCGAATTCCTTCCACGCATCGAGTGCCGGCACATAGCTCTGTATCGAGCAATTAGGTTTAACCGCAATAAAGCCTCTCTCCGTTCCCAAACGTTTCTTCTGATGCTCTATAACCTCGAAATGCTGAGGATTTATCTCCGGAATTACCATAGGAACATCAGCGGTCCAGCGATGAGCACTGTTATTTGAAACAACAGGCGTTTCGGTCTTGGCATAAGCCTCTTCTATCGCCTTTATCTCCTCCTTGCTCATATCGACCGCACTGAAAACAAAGTCAACGGTTTCAGCAACCTTTTCAACCTCGTTGACATTCATCACAGTTATATTCTTTACAGCCTCCGGAATCGGAGTATCCATCTTCCATCTGCCCTCCACAGCCTTTTCGTATGTCTGTCCCGCACTGCGTCCGCTTGCAGCCAGCGTTACGACCTCAAACCAAGGGTGATTTTCCAAAAGAGCGATGAATCGCTGTCCTACCATTCCTGTCGCACCCAAAATACCTACTCTTAATTTTTCACTCATTATACTGTTCCTCTCATTGCTTTTTATTTCAAGGCATACGCCTTCTTTTGCCATAATATTCTGTAACATCTTATTGTACCACTTTTCTTAGGTTATTTCAACTGATTGTAGCCACAAAAAAAGATACCGAGCACTCGCAGCTAAAGGCTTAGGACTCGGTTTCGCAAATTTATTATTTTTTCGATATAAAGCCCCTCAGCAGCGGCAGCAGCAGTCCTCCTACCGAGTTTCCCAGCGTCATAACTATAACATAAAGCAGAGTTTTTGCACTCCATGCACCCGCAAGCGAAAAGTAATACATATTTGCCACGCAGTGCTCAAAGCCGCAGAGTATAAATACTACCACGCCGAAGAACAGTGCCAAATACTTACCTATTTCATGCGGATTATTTTTGAAGCCGTCTACCGCTATATAAATCAGAATATTACAAAATATCGCAAGTATGAATATGCTTAAAAGATTGTCCGAAAGCTTGACCTCGCATAATGCCGCAGCCTTTTCCTGTATGTTCGGAGCGATTCTGCTCGCAAGAAGTACCTGAGCCGTCAAGAATGTGCCGGCTAAATTGCCGAGCCATATTATCGGCAGATTCAGTGCATATTCTCTGTCGTTCTCAAATATGTAGCATATCTTGCCAGTATAAAGGTTAAATCCCATCGTGCACACGGTAAAGAGTCCCACCGTAAACGCAATCGCTCCTATGAGCTTATTGTCCACAGAGAGAAATACCGTTCCACCGAGAGCTATCGCAAGCCCTGCCATCATTCCGCTTATCAATACTCGTAATTGTTTCATAATACCCTTCGCACTTTCTGTAAAATTTGTATAAAAATTATTTGATACTTCTCTCGGCAGCCTCAGCTACGTGAGATACCAACACCGCTGTCGTAACGGCACCTACACCGCCCGGTACCGGAGTGATGGCATCTACCAGAGGTTCAGCCGCATCAAAATCGACATCTCCGCAGAGCTTTCCCTTTGCCTCATTCCAGCCGATACCTACATCTATTACTGTCTGTCCCTCGGAGAAATATTCACTGCCTATGGACTCCGGTTTTCCCGCACAGACGATAACTATGTCTGCACGTCTTACGATATCCGGCATGTCAACAGTCTTAGTGTGACAAATCGTAGGTGTTGCATTTTTGTGCATCAGCAGCATTGCCGCAGGTCTTCCGACTACAAGACTTCTGCCGATTACAACCGCATTTTTGCCCTTGCAGTCAATCTGATAATAGTCAAGTATCTCCATTGCAGCCTGTGCCGTACAAGGACAGAAACCCAAAGGAGTGTTTGTAAATACTCCCGCCAGCGAACCGTCGGTACATCCGTCTATGTCCTTTGCCGGAGAAAGCAGCTTTCTTGCTCTCTCGTTGTCGAGCTGCGACGGCAGAGGACGGAACATCAGAATACCGTGTACCTGCGGATCCTCGTTCAGTGCCGTAAGTGCTTCGTCAAAAGCCTCCTGCGAAATATCTGCGGGCAGAACTACCTTTTTTACCGCTACGCCTGTGCCCTCGCATCTCTTTACAGCACCCTTTTCATAGCTTATATCGTCAGCTCTTTCTCCGACTCTGAGAATTGCCAGCGTAGGTGTTACCCCTGCCTCTTTAAGCTTCTCTGTCTGTCTGATTGTTCTTTCGTTGATCGCCTTTGCGACCTCGCTTCCTTTCAAAATCTTTGCCATACCGTCTTCCTTTGTTGTCTGTATTTGAATTTTCACCTGTTTAACAATTCACTTACAAATTTTCTCCGATTTTCATTCTCTTGTCAAGTGCTATCTTTATCTTTTTAACAAAAACTCTGCTTTTTCATATATTGTTCTTATAAGTTGTTTTTTAATCGAAGCAGGCTCTTGCTTTGCTTACAAAGAGCAATGCTTGCGAAAATTTCAAGCTAAGCATGAAGCTTTTGCTTCTCAAAATTTCAGAACGGAGGTAAAGGTTTTGACATTATTCAAAGGTGCCGCAACGGCACTGATAACCCCCTTCAAGGACGGAAAAATAGATTATGTGGCTATGGGAAAGCTTGTGGAATGGCAGATTTCTCAAGGAATAGATGCCCTCGTTGTCTGCGGAACCACAGGCGAGGCCTCGACTCTTTCAAACAAGGAAAAGACCGAGCTTATCAAATTCACGCTTGACCTTACTGCGGGCAGAGTTCCCGTAATCGCAGGCACCGGCGGCAACTGTACCGACAGCACGCTTGAGCTCACGAAAGAGGTTGAGGCTTTGGGAGTTGACGGACTTTTGATCATAACGCCTTACTATAACAAATGTACGGAGAGCGGGCTGATATCTCACTTTGAAAAGCTTGCAAACGCCGTTTCCACGCCGATAATCATGTATTCGGTTCCGTCTCGCACAGGGGTCAACATGACCGCAGAGGCTGTAGATGTACTGAAGGAGCACCCGAACATAGTCGGCTTGAAGGAGGCTTCGGGTAACATTTCTCAGGTCTGCGAGCTTGCCGCTCACATCAGCGACAATTTCAATATTTATTCCGGCAACGACGATCAGACCGTGCCTATTCTGTCACTGGGCGGCATAGGCTGTATTTCGACCGTTTCCAATATCATTCCTGCCAGATACAGTCTGATGATACATGACTTTTTGGAAGGCAAAACCTCGGAGGCGGGCAGTGAGCAGGTCGTGCTCAAGCCGCTTATCGATGTTGTGTTCAGCGAGGTCAACCCGATTCCGATCAAGTCCGCACTTAATATGATGGGAAAGTGCGGTCTTGAATACCGCTTGCCTCTCTGCCCGCCGACCTCTAAGACACAGTTTGCACTGTACGACGAGCTGAGGAATTACGGTATATTATGAAGAAAGACGGAGGGTGCGTCACGCATTCTCCGTCTACAGATTAAAGTTCTTAATTAAGCTTCTCAGTTTTTCGCCTTCTTCGAAATCCTCCAAAAGCTGCTTGTTTCTGCCATAGTATGCACGATCCGCTTTATCCGCGAAGCTTCGCAGAACCGCAGCGAGCTTTTCTTCTGTTTCTTCCGTGCAGTCTGCCAATCTCAGTAAAAAGCTTCTCAAGCTTTCGCCCTGCCGCCTACGCAGCTTTTCGCTGCGTCGAGTTCGCTTTTCTATATATACAATCAGTGCAGCAACGCTGTTTGAATGTTGTCTAAGCAGAAAATGTGCATGGATACGCTGTCGCAGCTCTTTGACAAGTGCCTTGAGCTGCTCCCAAAGGCTTCCGTGCTGTTCTATCATGCTGCTGCGTTTTCTCGCAGCCTTTATGCCCGTACCGACCGTAATTTGCAGCAGCAGCTTCAGCAGAACCAGCACGAACATTAAAATCAGTGCCGCAAAGATGACGGTAACTATAATTCTGAGTATATCGGTATTATGCTCTCCCGTCGGAACATATTCTTCCATATTTCCGCTGCCGCCGCTTGTGCTTGCAGGTGCATCTACTTGTGTGCGGTTCGAGCTTGTTATAAATAATATAATTTTTGCAAAAATGTTTCCTGCTGCCCTTAAAATAACTTCAAGCTTATTGTACACATACATCAAGGCTCGCCCCAACGGCTCGGTGAAGAAAACCGCTATAGCCGTAAGCAGAGCAAAGGCTGCCGCAATGCCTGCGGTCAAACCGCCTCTAATGCCGAAGCTGTTCTTGTGTCTGCTTCTTTGAGCTTCAAGCCCCGATGCCTTTGCCATAATGCGGGCAAAGACAAGCAGTACTGCGTCAAGGAACAGTACGTAGGTCCACTCTGTCGCCGCATTCAGCTGTCCGCTTATCCACAGCATAAAAATCCCCATGGCAAGCACTGTTTGCAAAAGCAGCATAAGCGTTTCTTCTCTGAACTGCTTGATTTCCCATCTTAACTGAAATACCAATACGATTATGACTGCCGTTCCGATTAGAATATCTACTGCGGTCACCCAGCCTGCACCGAGTCCGAGGGCTTTTGCCGTATCGGAAAGCTCATATACATAGTGCAAAAGCCATACTGTGACAGCACTTATCAGCAGCTCGATAATCAGCAGCAACAGCAAGGGGCGGCGATTTCGCAGCAGGATATGTATGAGGGCGAAATCGGCGGTCGCAGCCGCAAGGACTGCGGCCGCAGGCAGCTGCGACAGCAGCTGCCCGCCGCCCACCATCTCAACAACGCTCCAAAACACTGCCATAATGCAGCTCAGTACCGACAGAAACGCCGCAAGCAGACTTAAGGTCAAGCTTCTTTCGTCTGCCAAAGCAGCGATTGCCGAAGAATTTTCATTTATATCAGTCATTCTCTCCCGTTCCTTTCTTCAGCTTTTTAATGTCATCATAGGTCAGCACTTCTACCTGCTTTTCACCTATCTTTTTAAGCAAGCCGCATTCCGCTGCGGCAGCCTTCGTATATGTAACGAAATAGAATTTCACCGCCTGCTGCCTGTCAAACAAAAGCTCCTCATCATTAAACGCAGAGCTGTAATAAACGAGCTCGTCCTTTCCCGTTTCCTTGTTTTGCTCCTGTCTTGGCCTTCTGCGACTGTATGCTGCCATATTATACAGAATTTCACCGACATTAGCCTGCATTTCGCCGCTGCCACCACTGAAATCATCAGCAAACAAATTGACCGCCGCCCTGCTGTCCGTTTTCGGAAACGAAAAGCCGCATTTCATATGCTTGTCGTCAAGGCACAGCAGCAGGGATGCCAAAACCTCAAGAGTATCCTCGAGTGCCTTCTCGCTGCCTCTGCCGCGAAAGCTTTCTCCGTCAAAGATAAAATGCAGCGACTGCGGACTGACAATCTCGTATTGATTGACAAGCATTTCTTGACTTTTTGCCAAAAGCCGCCAGTTTATTCTCTTCATCGAATCGATATTCTGATAAGTCCTTGTCGATTTTATCAGCGACAAATCCTCCGTTATGCCTCGTCCGCTGCTTTCGCCCTCCCACAGATACTTCAGAAAGCGTTCTCCGTCTACGGGTACTATTCTCGGATATACCACGAAGCTTCTCTGACTTCCCGAATCAGGCTCAAGCCTGTGACGCACCATGCCGAAACCGTCACCTGTATAAATTCTAGTATTGTCCAGGCTGTATATGCCTCTCCGCTGTGCCCTCCACAAGGTTTCAAAGCCCGCAGTCTGCATAGCTCCGACCATCGAGCATCTCTGCTTGAAAAGCCATGCCGCCTCATCGTTTTGCAGTCTGAACATGCTCTTTTCGTCCTGCGTCATCTTGCGTACCGAAACACTTCCGTCCTCATCTACGGGTACCATACACAGCGGTCTGTGTAAAGGCTGCAAAATATCGACCCAAAGCACAGGCAAAAATTTTTCGTTCTTCATCTGCCATATCAATTTCGTTTTTTCGTCCGGGAACATATGCGTTTTTTCGGCCTTGATATGTACACTGAGCTTTTTTACCGACAGATCCGCCCAAATACGACCGAGTACGCCGAACAGCACTATGCAAAAAAGTATCACCGCTATGGTATTCTCACCGAAATAAACCGCAACAGCCATGATACACAGCAGTGCAAACTGAATAAGACCTATGGAAAGCAAAGAAATGTCCTCTCTGCGTTCAGCGAGCTTCAGCCTTTTCAAGCGTTTTTCCTTTCTGCTGCTATACTCCATGAATCATATCCTCGGCATCTGCACCTACAGGTGTATTTTCCAATATTTCTTCGATTATCTGTTCCACACTGCAGCCGCTGTATCGTGCCTCACTCGTCAAAACAATTCTGTGTACTGTTACCGGCTTAGCTACCGCTTTCACATCATCGGGAGTGACGAAATCACGTCCGTCCATAGCTGCCCATACCTTTGATGCCTTGTATAATGCAAGGCTTGCTCTCGGCCCCGCACCCATGGCAAGCTGTCCGTGGTTTCTCGTGCTCTCCGTAAGTGCAACTATGTAATTCGCAACATCATCTGACAGGTAGACCTTCGCAGCCTCCTCCTGTGCCCGCAAAATTTCAGCTTGATTCGTAACAGCCTCAAGCTGCTCAAAAGGAATACGATTTCCCAGATTTGCAAGCATTTTCACCTCATCGTCATGCTTAGGATAGCCGAGAGATAATTTGATCAAAAATCTGTCCATCTGTGCCGCAGGCAGCTTAAACGTACTTTCCATTTCTATCGGATTTTGTGTTGCCAAAACTATAAAAGGCTCCGGCAGTGCATAACGCACATTGTCAATCGTTACCTGCCTTTCCTCCATGGCCTCGAGCAGAGCCGACTGAGTTCGTGGAATGGCACGATTGATTTCGTCTGCCAGTAATATATTGGTCATAACCGGTCCCTGCCTCAGCTCAAAATCACCTGTTTTTTGATTGTATATAGTCATTCCGATAATATCGCTCGGTAAAAGATCCGGTACGAATTGAATACGCCCCGAAGTGCAGCCCAGCACCTTGGATAAGGTCTTTACCAAGGTCGTCTTGCCTGCTCCGGGCAGATCCTCCAGCAAAATATGACCGTTTGCCAAAATTGCCATCAGTACCAATCGTATCTCATCGGTTTTTCCCACAATTATTTTCTCTGTTTCTCTGATAATTTTTTCAGAAAGCTCTTTCAGATTTAACTCCGTTTGATTCATCTTGCCGCTGTCTCCTTGTCTGATTTCATTTGTTTGTTCTCTGTATATTTCTTAACATTATATTTTACCATATTCTCCTTGCATTCTCGTGTCAGTTCGATGAATTTATGCGGATATCTTTACATTAACAGCCCGGACACGAAAAAAGAGGCATCTCCGCTGCTTCTGCGGATTTGCCTCTTTAGATACACATGAATTAAGCTTCTGTTG
>CAZLTX010000007.1:0-16822 GCA_964562555.1 uncultured Oscillospiraceae bacterium | reverse complement strand
CTCCGAACAATCGAAGAATTGCACACAGCGGATATGAGTTATTAGAGGGAGAATGGGAATGAAAACTAAAAAGAGAAGGATAATTATGAAAACCGCAGCCTTATCGCTGGCTGCGGCTATGCTTGCGGGCGGAACTTCAGCTGCATATGCGGCGGGTATAGAGTGGAAAAACTTAGACCTTGCTTTGCTTTTGGAAGAGGCATATCCGATAGCAAAGGAAATAAAGGAGGCTGCCGAAGCTGCGGAGGCACTGAAAATAACGGATATTACGAAATTCACCGTTGAGCTTGATAAATATATGGTCATGGCAGACGGTAAGGAGGCAACGCCTAAGGTTTTGTCCGTTAGCGGTGAGGCAAACATACAGGGGGAGAGCGGTGAATATACGCCGGGGCAGCTAACTCTCGCTGAAGATGATTACGATGTCAAATACTACAGAGTGGAAAGCTTTTCGGAGGAAATCTACGAAGCTGTAGATAAAATAGATTCTATAGGGGAGTACAGAATAGAGATAATCCCCAAAGATAGCGAAAGGTTCAAGGGCAAAGCAAGCTGTCTTTTCTCGGTGATAGGAAGGCAGCAGCGTGTGATGGTTGAAAAGACCTCATACCGCCTGCGGCTTACTTCGGAGGCACCGAAGCTAATAGCTGTGACTGACGGCGGGGGTTCGGGATTTGAATTCAGAAGCACAGACGAGGAAATTTTGACCGTATCGGAGAGCGGACAAGTTGAGCTTAATAAGCCGGGCAGGGCATATGTCATCATATCGACGGTCGGTGATCGCCTGTATCAGCCTGCGACAGTTCGCATTTTGTTTGAAATTACGCCTGCGAAGGTGAGCTGGGACAGCAAAAATCTGAAAGTGAAGAAGGACAGTATAACGCCGGTGTGGAAGAAGCAGACAGGTGCAACGAGCTACGAAATCATGTACAGCACAAGCAAAAGCTTTGAGGCTGATGTTATGACTGAAACGGTAAGCGGTACCAAGACGAAGGCGACGCTGAAAAAACCGCAGAGCGGAAAGAGCTGCTATGTCAAAATCAGAGCACTTACGGAAACTACGGATACAAGAGGAAATACAAGAATTCTTGAGGGACCGTGGTCAGCGGTGAAGAAGCTGTAGTGCGGTACGGCACGCAGATATTTGAGTATATTTAAGCGGTAGACTTTCTTGATATTTTCTAAAAAATAGTCGGAGCCTATTTGAGGACTCCGACTATTTTGCGTATATGCTTAAAATCCTTTTCCAACTGCTTTATCAGTTTAGCGGCTGCGTTCTCGTAAAAATCCGGGGCGTATTCCTCGCTTTCGGGAATCAGAACGAAAGGCTCGTCATCGTATTCGTCCAGCATGTAGCAAGGATAATAGCTTTGCTCCGCAAGCTCTACCTCGCCGTTTTCGTTTCTTTCGAGGGTGAGCGAAAGCACGATGGTTTCCTTGGTTATAGGGCTGAGCATTGAAGAAGAAAAGTTACCCATCGAGTATATGTAAGGGACTTCACCGTCACCGAACATGAGCGGCTCATACGGCTGCAAAACATGAGGGTGCGAGCCTACGATGTAATCAACTCCGGCCTTTGCGAGCATGATTCCGTAGCGTTCCTGTCTGGCTGCGGGAACCTGTGAATACTCGGTGCCGCAGTGATTATAGGCTATGATGTAATCGGCTCCTTCTTTTTTAAGGGCTCTTACATCTGCGTCCATCTGGCTTTGGATAGGTCTGTTCAGCATAAATTTCTGCTTTTCACCGGAAAGAAATTTATCCTTGAGATTAAAGTAGGCGGCATATGAAAGAACGCCCAGCTTTATGCCGTTTTGCTCGATTATAAAATAGCGTTTGTCATCCTTGGAGCGGAAAAGCCCGGTGTGCGGTATGCTGCGTGAATCAAGCTCGTTAAGTGTTTCGACTATGCCGATTTCTCCGCCGTCGCAGTCGTGATTGTTTGCCATGATGAAAGCATCAAAGCCTGCATATTCAAGTGCGTCGAGAAACTCCTCAGGTGCATTCAGATACGGCTTGTTTTGCAGTCGGTTCATGTCCTTGGAGAGCGGCAGCGTGCTGCTGACCAGCGTTTCCAAATTACCGATTACGATGTCAGCCTCATCGAAAATCGCCTTGACATATTTGAAAGTGGGCTTGAAGTCGTAGGAGCTGCCGTCGAAGGCTGCCTCCTGCTGCTTGGGCTGGCACATGAGATCGCCCGTAAGCATTACGGTCACACGTTCGGGCTCTTCGACGGAAGTGTTGCTGCCTGCTTCTGAGTCTGCTGCAGATTTATCAGTGGCCTGTGTGCGAGCTGCCGCAGTGCCCGCAGGCTCCGCCTTCGGCTTGACTGTTTCGGCGGAGCCTGCGGGCGGTAACGCCTCGGCGTTACCCGCAGCTTTGCCCTCCGAAGCTGCCGCAAAGGCAAAGCTGCCTGCGGCTGTCACCGTAAGACAAAGCATTAGCAGCAAGCTTACTCGCCTTAGTCCGTGCCTGTACTTATTACGCTGTGTGCAATGTGAATTTTCTTGGTGCGTTCCCGCTAATCTCGATAATCTCAATTTATCCCCTGTCCTTTTCTTTGTTTTTCTGAAGTAAAACTTCCCGTTTGCCGATTAGTATAACATATTTGTCGTTTTTTGTCACCCTAAAATCAAGATTTAGTGCAACATACATTTGACATAATATACTTAGAATGATAAAATAAAATGTCTATGATAATTGAGCTTTATGAAAGAAAAAGGACAGTAGGCGTGGAAAAGATTATAAAAGTAGATAATTTAATATTTGAATACGGTAAAACCGGCGAGGACGGAGCCGTAAATGTTCGTGCGGTTGACGATGTGAGCTTTGAAATCGAAAAAGGCAGCTTTACTGCAATAATCGGAAAGAATGGCTCGGGCAAATCGACGCTCGCAAAAAATCTGAACGGACTTCTCGTTCCTACGGAGGGAACGGTGTATGTAGGCAGCTACGACACTAAGGATGATGCACACATCTGGGATGTGCGTCAAATGGCGGGAATGGTTTTCCAAAACCCGGACAATCAGCTCGTGTCCGCAATCGTGGAGGACGATGTTGCTTTCGGTCCGGAGAACCTTGGCGTTCCGCCTGAGCAGATCAGGATTAGGGTGGACAAGGCACTCGAGGCGGTAAACATGGGAGCTTTCAAGAAAAAGGCACCGCATCTGCTTTCGGGCGGACAGAAACAGCGAATTGCAATCGCAGGCGTTGTTGCGATGAAACCGCAGTGCATTATTTTCGACGAACCGACGGCTATGCTGGATCCGAGAGGGCGAAAGGAAATCATGGCTATCATCGACGAGCTGCATGAAGAGGGCATAACGGTCGTGCTCATCACGCACTTTATGGAGGAAACCGTCAATGCCGACAGACTTATCATAATGCACGAGGGAAAGCTTTTGCTCGACGGCAGTCCGCAGGAGGTGTTTGCACACAGCGAGCTGCTCAGATCCGTCAATCTGGATATACCGCTTATGGCAGAGCTGGCGGACAAGCTCAGAGCACAGGGCATAGAGGTACCGAAGAATATCATTACGGAAGAAGAGATGGTTGAATTCTTATGTCAATAAAAGTAGAACATTTAACACATATATACGATAAAGGTATGCCGACCGAGTCGATTGCACTCAACGATGTCAGCTTTTCCGCAGAGGACGGACAGTTTGTAGGTATAATCGGGCATACAGGCTCGGGCAAATCGACGCTGCTCCAGCATCTGAACGGACTGCTGAAGCCAGAGGAGGGACATGTTATCGTCGGCGATGTGGACATCACACAGCCGGGAATTTCGATGGTAGAGATCAGAAAGCGGATAGGACTGGTATTCCAGTATCCCGAATATCAGCTTTTCGAGGAAACCGTAGCGAAGGATGTCGCTTTCGGCCCGAAAAATCTCGGACTTTCGAACGAGGAAATCGAGGAAAGAGTGAGAGAGGCATTGGAGCTTGTGGGACTTGACTACGATCAGGTTGCCGAACGCTCACCGTTCGAGCTTTCCGGCGGACAGAAACGCCGTGTGGCGATTGCGGGCGTGGTGGCTATGCGTCCCGAGGTGCTGATACTTGACGAACCGACGGCGGGACTTGACCCGAAAGCACACAAAGATGTTTTGAAGATGGTGGACGAGGTTCATCGCCGAACGGGAAATATCACGATATTTGTGTCACACAACATGGCAGATATCGCCAAGATGTCGGATAAGGTCGTGGTTATCGACAACGGCAGACTTGTGGCAGAGGGAACACCGAAAGAAGTGTTTTCCAAAAAAGACGAGCTTCGCAGCGTGGGGCTTGAGTTGCCGCCTGTGACCGAATTTACCGAAAAGCTCAGAGAAAAGGGCATGAACCTGCCTGAAACTATTTTGGACATAGACGAGGCGGCATCGGAAATTGCGGCATATTTGAAGAAAAAATCCGAGGTAAGCTCGAAATAGGAGTTTGAAAATATATGATAAGAGATATTACACTGGGCCAGTATTTCCCGGGAGATTCCTGGGTGCACAAATTGGACCCGAGAGTGAAAATAATAGCAACCCTGTTATTCATAATAGAGCTGTTCATAGTAAATGATTTCATAGGCTTTGCGACGGCAGCCGTTGTGCTGGCGATTTTGATAGCGATTTCAAAGGTACCTCTGAGCTTTATAGTCAGAGGCCTTAAGCCTATCATAATTATTCTGCTGTTCACCTTCGCACTTAACATTTTTATGATAAACGGCGAAGTGATTTGGAGCTGGTGGATACTGAAAATAACCAAGGAAGGCATCAAAACCGCCGTATTCATGGCTATCAGATTGATACTGCTGATTATCGGCTCGTCAATGCTCACGCTCTGCACCAGACCGCTGAGCCTTACGGACGGAATCGAAAGACTCCTTTCACCGTTCAAAAAGATAGGGCTTCCGGCACACGAAATCGCCATGATGATGACGATAGCACTCAGATTCATACCTACGCTGCTCGAAGAAACGGATAAAATAATGAAAGCACAGCAGGCAAGAGGTGCCGACTTCGAATCCGGAAATCTGATGCACAGAGTAAAGAGCCTCATTCCGATCTTGGTTCCGCTTTTTGTAAGTGCCTTCAGAATCGCAAACGATTTGGCGATGGCAATGGAGGCAAGATGCTATCGAGGCGGGCAGCAGAGAACCAGAATGCATGAAATGAAGCTCAAGAGCAGAGATTATGCGGCATTTATCCTGCAAGCACTGTTTTTGGCACTCATCATAGTGCAGGCAAAGTATCTTTAGGGTGAGTGTGCAATGAGACAAAGAAACATAAAAAATTTAGACGAAAAAATTGCGGAAAACTCAAGGCGGCTTATAGAAAATCCTCGTGAGTGCAAGGGTAAGTGGTCGGAGCTTTTCGGAAACGATTTGCCGATTTATTTGGAAATCGGCTGCGGCAAAGGCAATTTCATCGTAAGTCATGCGAGCAGAGAGCCGAACTGCAATTTCATTGCCTGTGAGGGTCAGACCTCGGTGGTGCTGCGAGCACTCGAAAAGGCTGAGGAACAGAGCCTTGACAATCTCCGAATTTTCATTGATTTCGTGCACGACCTCAGAGATTATTTCGAGGAAGGCGAAATAGCGGGGATTTATCTGAATTTCAGCGATCCCTGGCCTAAGGCACGCCATGCGAAGAGGAGGCTGACACATCGAGGCTATCTGAAAAATTACAGACAGGTGCTTGCCGAGGACGGCTTTGTGGAATTCAAGACGGATAACGACGGACTCTTTGAGTTCACGCTCGAAGAAATAGCAGAGTGCGGATACGAAATTATCGAAATGACACGTGACCTGCACGGCGTGACAAATGAGGGCGACAGCGGCAAAGGAAAGCACGCCGCCAAATCAGCCGAGTTTATGACCGAATACGAAAAAAAATTCAGCTCGCAAGGTAAAAATATCAACTTCGTAAGGATATAAAAAAGACTCTCCTTTTGTCAAGGAGAGCTTTTTGTTTTAATCTTTTTGGAGCGGACAACGGGAATCGAACCCGCCTCCTCAGCTTGGGAAGCTGATATTCTACCAATGAACTATGTCCGCACTTATGCTAATATTATACAACCGTGCGGACAGAATTTCAACAGTTAAAATGTGATATATTCCTGAGGATTCACATATACACCGTCTTTTAATAATTCCAGATGAAGATGTGCGGGCTCAAGGGACTCGAACAGACCCGAGGAGCCGACACCGCCGATGATTTGACCTGCTTTGACAGTGTCGCCTATTTCAACCATTTCGTTCGTGGACAGGTTGGAATAGATGCTCACAAGACCGCTGCCGTCGGAGTGGGTTATTTCTATGGACTTTCCGTAGCGGTCATCGGTATATACCGCAGTAACTGTGCCGTCGGCGAGGGCTACAACCTGCGTGTCCTCCGGTGCCTCGATATCAATACCGCAGTGGGTCATATACTGATCCAAAGTAACCGAATAAATAAGCCTGTCCATGGCGTATTCATTGGTAACAGCGGCATCATCTGATTTTACGGGATTGGTAAAACCCTTAGAACTGCCGGAATTATCGGCATTTCCGACAGCATTGTTTTGACTGTCAACGACGGGAACCTTGGCAGCAACCTCGCTTGCCGAAGCGGAAACGGGCGACTTAGCATTAGCCTTGTCGGCGTTCTTTTCGTTTTCCGTGGTCTTTACCTTTTCGGAAACAGGCAGATCGGTATTGCTGCCGTTAATTTTGTCTATATTAGCCTTTATCGTAAAAATTGATGTCAGAGCGATAACACAGAAAGCCAAAATCAATGCAGCGGCAACCTTATCTTTTTCTTTTTTATTTTGTGCTTGACGCATAATTTCACCTCCAGTTATCAATATTATTTACAAAAAAATAAATTTTCATGCAAAACGCTGCTTGTAAAATTTGCAAAAGCATATTATACTAAGGTGTTAATGTTTTTTTGGTTAAATTTTTGGAAGGAGGATAGCCATGGCAGATTTATTATTCGCAGCGGCACAGGGAAGAAATATTCCCAAGGAAGACAAGATTTTCGGAATCAGCAACAGAGCGAAAGCCAGAATTGCAAAGGACGGAAAGGACAAGGTCGTGAATGCTACCATCGGCGCCTTGCTTGATGACGACGGAAACCTGATGGTATTATCGTCAGTAACTGATGTGTTCAAACAGCTTGAGCCGACGGACTTCGCAGAATACGCACCGATAGCCGGCACAGCTGAGTTCAGAGAAGTGATAAAGAAGGATGCCTTTGGCAGCTATGCACCTAAGAGATTTGCGGAGGCGGTAGCTACTCCGGGAGGAACAGGTGCTATAAGAAACACGATTTCCAATTACTCGCTTGCGGGCGACAGCGTGCTTGTGGCGGACTGGTTTTGGGCACCGTACAACACAATCGCACAGGAAATCGGAAGAAAAATCGAAACCTTTGAGCTTTTCGATGCCGACATGAATTTTAATGCGGCAAGCTTTGCGGAAAAGGTCGGCGAGCTTTTGGAAAAGCAGGACAGACTTGTTATCATACTCAACACGCCTGCACATAATCCGACCGGATACGCACTTACAGATGAGGACTGGACGCAGATAGCAGCAGTGCTTTCGGCAGCGGAGAAAGAAAAGAAGATTACACTGCTTGCCGATGTCGCATATTTGGATTTCGCAGGTGATGAAGAGGGATATCGCAGCTTCCTGCACATAGTGGACGATATGCCGGAAAACGTACTCGTTGTAATCGCACACAGCCTGTCGAAGGCATATACGCTTTACGGAATGAGATGCGGGGCAATGATTTGTCTTGCGAAAACCGAGGCTGTAGCAGCGGAATTCAAGAATGTCTGCGAGTTTTCGTCGAGAGCATCGTGGTCAAACTGCACGAGAGCACCGCAGGTAATCATATCAAAGATTTATGCGGATCCGCAGCTCAAGGCTAAGGTAAACGCAGAGAGAGCAAGCCTTCGTGACATGCTCATCAGACGAGGCAAGGCTTTCGAAAAGGCAGCGGCAGATGCGGGACTTAAGATACTTCCGTTTGATGCGGGCTTTTTCGCATCAATTCCGACGGATAAGCCCGATGCACTTTCGGCAGAGCTTGAAAAGGAAGGAATTTTCCTGGTACCGCTTGCTAAGGGCGTGAGAGTTTCCATAGCGTCGGTGTCGGAGGAAAAATGCAGAATGCTGCCTGCAAAGATAAAAGCGGCAATGGAACGAATAGATTAACACCGTAAGGGCGGCTCGGCGAGCCGCCCTATTATAATATTTTTGTTTCTTTTGGTACAATTTGCAAGTAATATATTGACAAGCAAGAAGAGAGATGGTAATATATATCAAACAAAGTAAAAAATATGAAATGGAGGTTAACTATGCCAAAGTACGAAAGAGACAACGCAGATTTCAGCTTTGAGATCGTAAAGCATTTAGGTATCGTGGGACATTACAACACGGGCTGGCAGAAGGAAATCAATATGGTTTCATGGAGAGGCGGCACACCTAAGCTTGATATCAGAGATTGGGACGAAAATCACGAGAGAATGAGCCGTGGAGTTACGCTGCACCGAAACGAGGTAACGGCGGTAATGAAAATCCTGCTTAAATATTACGGCAGCGATTTGAAAAAAGACAGCGAGAAGGCTGCTTCGGAGGACGAGCCCGTAGACGAGGCTTTGCTTTGATTTAATTTGAGAAATGCTGAATTTGTATAGTTATAATTTACACACCAAAGAAAATACCGCCTGCGAGCTTCGGAGGCGGTGTTTTCCGCTATGCACGTTTTCTTTCGTCTGCGAATAAAAACGAAATCCCGTATAATGACGCAAGTCCTACGACTGCATAAATGATTCGTGAAATGAGCTGAAGATTGATACCGAAAATGCTCGACACGAGGTTATAGTTGAAAAAACCAACCAGTCCCCAGTTGATTCCGCCGATAATCATTAGTATGAGAATTATTTTTTTCAAAGAAATCACTCCTTTCGTATGCTATTTTGTCCTAAAATATTTTTTTTATCAGAAGAGTGTGATATAATATAAAAACCAATGCAATTTTTTAGTAACATAGTTGACATGATTTTTCAGTTGACATGATTTTTCGAAACAGGGAGGGACTATGAAGCTTCAGCTTAAAACCGACCCGAGAGGGGAATATCAAGAGATAAGCTTGGAAAAAGGAACATCGATTGAAGAACTGTACAGGAGCATGGAAAACGAGCTGCCGTATACCGTACTTGCGGCGAAGGTCAACAACAAGCTCGAAAACTTGTCCTACGAAATTCACAGAGAATGCTGCATTGAGTTTTTGGATATGAGAACGCAGCTTGCGAATCTGATATACCAAAACAGCCTTTGCTTGATTTATCTGAAAGCAGTATCAGATGTGGTGGGCGATTTCGAGGTTGACATCGAAAACTCGCTGAACAAGGGTTTATACACAGAAATCAAAACGGACACAGCGATAAGTGCGGCTCAGGTACGCCGAATAGAAATGCGTATGAGAGAGCTGGTTGCGGCTGACCTTCCGTTTACGAGGACTAAGCTGACCAAGGAGGAGGCAGAGCGTTTCTTCATAGAAAGCGGCAGAGAGGGCAAGATTGCTCTGCTCGAAGAAAACCCGCATATGAAAAGAATTCCGTTTTATTCGCTCGACGGATATATGGACTTTTTCTACGGCCTCATGGTGCCGTCAACCTCGTATATAAAGTATTTCCAGGTAATGAAGTACCGCAGGGGCGTGCTGCTGCGTTTTCCGCATCCGTCGAATCCGAATGTTATTCCGGAATATGTAGACGAAAAAGCACTTTATAAGACCTTCGGCGAAGAAAAGCGTTGGGGTAAGCTCATGGAAACCAATTATGTGTCCGATTTGAACCGAAGAATAGACGAGGGGAAAATCAAGGAGCTGATTCAGATTTCCGAGGCACTGCACGAGAGCAAGATCGTCGAGATTGCGGATATGATAGTCAAGCAGAAAAAGAGAATCGTTTTGATAGCCGGACCGTCGTCCTCGGGTAAGACGACTTTCGCACAGAGGCTTTGCATACAGCTCAGAGTACACGGACTGAAACCGCTTTATCTGGGTACCGACGATTATTTCGTGGAGCGAGATGAAACTCCGCTGGACGAATACGGCGAAAAGGATTACGAAAATCTTGAGGCTGTGGATATCGAGCTGTTCAACGACAACATGAATGCACTGCTTGCGGGTGAAGAGGTTGACCTGCCTATATTCAATTTTCTGACGGGACAAAAGGAATTCGGAAAGAAAAAGACAAGAATCAGTCCGAACCGGCCTATCGTCATAGAGGGAATCCACGCATTGAATGCGGCACTGACACCGAAAATACCCGAGGAGGAAAAATTCAGAATTTACATAAGTCCGCTGATTCAGCTCAACATCGACAATCACAACAGGATAGTCACGACAGACCACCGTATGCTGCGTCGAATGGTGCGTGACTACAAATACAGAGGCTACAGTGCACAGAATACCATCTCGAACTGGCCTAAGGTTCGTGCGGGTGAGGACAAGAACATTTTCCCTTATGCGAACGAGGCTGATGTCGTGTTCAACTCCGTGCATCTGTACGAAATATCAGTGCTGAAAAAATATGCGAAGCCGCTTTTGGAGGCAATCACCAGGGAAGAACCCGAATATGCCGACGCACATCGGCTGCTGAACTTCTTGAGATTTTTCCGCACGGTTGACGATGACACGGCGATAGCGAACAACTCTATTCTGAGAGAATTTATAGGTGGAAGTATTTTCGTCGAATAGATGAGGCAAAATAAAACTTTGGGAGGAAAAATGGCAGAAATACTTATCATTGGCGGGATAAACATAGACATCGAAGGTCGCCCGTACCAAAAGCTGAAATATCAGGACTCCAATCCCGGCAGGGTCAAAATTTCTTACGGCGGTGTCGGCAGGAACATAGCGGAGAACGCACTCAGACTGGGTGCAAGCGTGGCTATGGTTTCGGCTATAGGCGGCGACGAGCTGGGCAGAGGTGCTAAGGAGCAGCTGCGTGAGCTGGGTGCGGACGTTTCCATGATTCGTGAAATAAAGGATACGGGCTCTGCCATATATCTTGCTATTCTTAACGATGAGCGGGATATGGAGCTGGGTGTGTCCGACATGGATATAATCGAAAACATCACTCCGGAATATCTGAAAGAGAATTCGGAAAAATTCAGCGGCGTGAAGGCTGTGGCTGTGGACGGCAATCTGAAAGAACAGCAGCTTGCGGAGATTTTGGAAATGCTTGCGGACAAGAAAATTTTCTTCGATCCGGTGTCGGCAAACAAGGCGGTCAGAGCGAAGAAACACATAGGTGCTTTTCACAGCATAAAGCCGAATTTAATCGAGGCTGAGGTTTTGTCGGGCATCAAAATCGAAAATGAAGAGGATCTTCGCAGAGCCGGAGAGTGGTTTATAGAGCAGGGAGTGAAAAATGTTTTCATAACCCTGAACAAGGACGGCGTTTATTACAAAAATAAGAAAAAAGAGGGCTTTATAAGGCCTGCCGAATGTATTAAAATAGAGAGTGCCACGGGAGCCGGTGATGCATTTTCGTCGGTGGTTCTCATAGGCATGGTTGATGAAAAGGAAATTGACGAAATCGCAAAGCTCGGAATGGCGGCATCACAGGTCGCAATGGAGAGCGAAAAGGCGGTCAATGATAAAATGAATTTTGAAGAAATAATGAGGAGGACAAAATAATGTACAAGAAGTTTATGGACATAAAGCCGGAGGTTGCAAAAGCACTTGAGGACGGAGTTCCGGTTATCGCACTGGAATCCACTATAATCGCACACGGAATGCCTTACCCGAGAAACGTTGAAACGGCTATCGAGGTTGAGGATATAATAAGAAGAGAGGGCGTAATGCCGGCTACAATTGCCATCATCGACGGCAGAATCAAGGTAGGACTTACCAAAGAGGAAATCGAATATTTGGGAACTGCTGACAATGTACTCAAGGTAAGCCGCAGAGATTTTCCGCTTGTTATCGCAAAGAAGATGAACGGTGCGACGACGGTTGCCGGAACCATGATAGCGGCACATATGGCAGGAATCAAGATGTTTGTTACCGGCGGTATCGGCGGAGTGCACAGAGGTGCAGGAGAAAGCTTTGATATTTCGGCTGACCTCGAAGAGCTTAAGATGACAGATGTTGCGGTTGTTTGTGCGGGCGTTAAGTCCATTCTTGACATCGGTGCTACTTTGGAGTATCTTGAAACTGCGGGTGTACCTGTAGTGACCTACGGTGCGGATCAGTTCCCTGCATTCTACAGCAGACAGAGCGGTTTCCCGGCAGAATGCAGACTTGACGACCCTAAGGACATTGCAGCACTTATGAACGCAAAGGAAGAGCTCGGACTTCGCGGCGGTATGCTCGTAGCGTGCCCGATTCCGCAGGAGGACGAAATTCCGTTTGAAAAGATGGACGCTGTTATACAGGAGGCTCTCAAAGAATGTGAAGAGCAGGGCGTGAAGGGCAAGAGAATAACACCTTTCCTCCTGAGCAGAGTTAAGGATCTGACAGAGGGACACAGCCTTGAGGCTAATATCAAGCTTGTATACAACAACGCAAGCGTAGGGGCAAAGATAGCCAAGGAGCTGTAATCGTAATTTGCAATAAACGAGGCTGCTGCGGCAGCATACGAAACAAGGAGACAGGGGAATGATGAAAAACAGAAGAATTTCGGTCGTATTTATGATTTTATGCTTGATATTGACTATGATGCCGTCGATGGCTTTTGCTGCTGAGGAAAAGTCCGATGACATCGTGATTCTGTATACGGGGGATATAAACGGAGCAGTCGGTGATAATCTTTCGCTCGCAGGCGTTGCGGCGTATGCGAACGATAAGCTCAAGGATTGCGGTTTCGTTGAAATTGCGGATACCGGAGATTCACTGAGCGGCACTGCGACAGCAAACTCTTCGCAGGGTAAATTCGCAGTTGAGGCTATGAATGCGGCAGGCTACGGCGTATGCACTGCCGGAGTACACGACTTCGACTTCGGTGCGGATACGCTGAAAGGGCTGTCAGAGATTGCTGAATTTGAATATGTGAGCTGTAATTTTACCGATGCCGAAACAGGCAAAACGGTTTTCAGTCCGTATTACATTAAAACCTACGGACAGACCAAGGTTGCCTATGTGGGGATCAGTGAACCTGCGACCATGAGTTTGTCACAGGCATCGTTTACGAATGCGGCAGGACGGAATGTATATTCGTTTGTCGGCAGTGACGGCAAGAGCCTGTACGAAAGCGTGCAGACTGCGGTAAACTCGGCGAGAGGCGAGGGTGCGGACTATGTAATCGTCATCGGACATTTGACCGCTGACTCCGGAGCACTTTCTCCGAAGAGCGTTATTGCGGCTACAACGGGAATAAATGCTTTCATAGCGGGAGGCAGCGAAAAGCTTGTTGCGGGTGAGAGCGTAAAAAATGCGGACGGTGATGCTGTTCTGCTCACCTCGGCGGGTGCGAGATTAGAAAATATCGGTGTTTTGACACTTTCTCCGGGAAAGACGCTTTCCTCGCAGATTGTGACGAGCTATGCTCTCAGAGATATAAGCACCAAGGACACGATAGACGCTTTGACGGAAAAATACAATTCGCAGATGAAAGGCGTTTTCGCAGAGTCTAAGTATAAGCTTTTGAGTGCCAACAGTGACGGAATCAGAACGGTAGGCAAATCCGAAACCAATCTGGGCGATTTGTGTGCAGATGCTTTCAGAGCCGCTGCGGGAGCTGACATAGCCTTCGTGGAGGCAAGAGATATCCAAAGTGATATCGCTGTCGGTGACATCAGCTACAGCGACATCGTGAAAGTATTGCCGGGAAATAAGTCTATAAATGTTATGGAAGTGTCGGGCTACGATATTTTAGATGCACTGGAAATGTCGGCAAGGCTTTATCCGTCCAACAACGAGGGATTTTTGCAGATTTCGGGACTGACCTTCGATATACAGGAAACGGTGAAATCGACAGTTACCTTAAGCTCTGCGGGCAAATTTACGGGCGTATCGAGAGATTACCGTGTGACCAATGTGAAGGTAGGCGGCAAGGAGCTTGATTTGCTTGACACATACACTGTGGCTGCGACTGCGGAGTTTTTTGCGGGAAATACGGGATATACGATGTTTTCCGAGGGCAAGCTCAAATCAGCGGGTGTCGCAGTTGACAATCAGGCCTTGTACGATTATATCGGCAGCAATCTGAAAGGCGTTATAGGCGATGAATATGCTAAATCTGCCGGCAGGATTGACTATATCAAGCTGGCTCGTCAGAGTGAAATAGATGCACAGATAGAGGCAGGCGTTACGGAGATGATGAAGAATTACTCCGAAGAGATGGCAGAGCTGCGTGAACAGGTTGCTATGCAGAAGGAGATAATCGACATCAAGACGCTGATGATTAAGGCGACGAGCAGCGTGAAGAAGAGCGGCAGCAAGAGAAGCATCAAGCTTTCGTGGACCTGCTCTAAGAGTGTAGAAGGCTTGAAATATCAGGTTTACAAGTCGCAGAGCAAGAGCAGCGGCTACAAGAAGGCGTTTACCACGAGCAAAAAAACCTATACGAACAGCTCCGGCATCAAGAAGGGCAAACGCTACTACTATAAGGTTAGAGGCTATAAATATGTGAACGGCAAGTACTACTATACAGACTGGTCGAATATCACGTACAAAAAAGTAAGCTGATAAGCGAGCGGATATGCTTTGTTATTGATTTGTTATTTAGGAAACCCTCGCAAGGGGTTTCCTGCATATAATGAAAAAACGAAAAGGAGAAAACGAAATGAGAAACAGAAAGCTTATTGCACTGGTGCTGGCTTTACTCGTTGCTTTCGCTATGATGCCGACCATGGCATTTGCGGACGAAGTGCCGACTACGGACACGACAGGCACAACGGGTGAAACGGTAATCAGTCCGAATCCGACTACAGAAGGTACAACGGCAGCAGATAAGACAGAGCCTGCTGCAGCTGCAAAATCGAACGACATCGTTATTCTTGCGACAAGCGATGTACACTGCGGTATCGATCAAAACATCGGTTATGCGGGACTTGCGGCATATAAGGCTGCAATGCAGGAAAAGTACAACAATGTTGTGCTGGTTGATGCCGGCGATGCTATCCAAGGCGACACTATCGGAACTCTGTCAAAGGGCGAATATCTGATTGACATTATGAATGAAGTCGGATATGACGTTCTCGTACCGGGCAACCATGAATTTGACTACGGTATGGATCAGTTCCTCGATGTTATCGTTAAGAAAGCAAACGGAACTTATATTTCCGCAAACTTCGTAAAAGACGGAAAGCCTGTTTTTGACACATACAAGATGATGTCTTTCGGTGAAAAGAAGGTTGCTTTCGTGGGAATCTGCACACCGGAAACTCTGGTTAAGTCAACTCCGACATATTTCCAGGACAAATACGGCAATTATATCTATGATTTCTGCAATGACAAGACAGGCGAGGCTCTGTATAAGTCTGTGCAGACAGCAGTAGACGCAGCTAAAAAAGCAGGTGCGGACTATGTTGTAGCTGTTGCTCACCTCGGAGATGACGAGGGCAGCGAGCCTTGGACTTCCATGGACGTTATCAAGAACACTACAGGCATAGATGTTCTCATGGACGGTCACGCACACAGCACACTCGTAAAGAGCGTAAAGAACAAATCCGGCAAATCCATCAAGATGGTGGCAACAGGCACGAAGCTCGAAAACATCGGTAAGATCGTTATCGCCGAAAACGGTGTAATTACTGCCGAATATGTAGGTGCTGACGTTGCAAAGGATAAAGACGCAGCTGTAACAAAGTTTATCGACAGCATCAAGGCAAAGTATGATGCACTTGTTAAGAAAGTAGTTGCAAAGTCAGACGTTGATCTTATCACACATGACAAAAACGAAAACCGTCTGGTAAGAAGCCAGGAAACCAATCTCGGCGACCTGTGTGCAGACGCATACAAAAATGTTCTCGGTGCTGACATCGCATTCGTAAACGGCGGCGGTGTTCGTGCTCAGCTTGCAAAGGGCAACATTACATACGGAGATATCATTGCGGTTCACCCGTTCGGAAACATGGCTTGCGTAATCGAAGCTACAGGTCAGCAGATTTTAGATGCACTTGAGTTCGGTTCACGTTTCGTAGGCAAGGGCGAAAACGGCGGTTTCCTTCAGGTTGCAGGAATTTCTTACAGCATCAACACTGCATTCGAATCCACGGTTGAAGAAAACGACAAGGGCGAATTCGTAAAGGTTGCAGGCAAGTACAGAGTTTTCGACGTAAAGGTTAACGGCGAAACACTTGACCTCAATAAGACATATACTCTCGCATCGCATAATTACATGCTCAAGAGCGGCGGAGACGGTTTTGTTATGTTCAAGGGCTGCAAAGTGCTTCAGGACGAGGTTATGATCGACAACCAGGTTCTTATCAACTACATTCAGAACAATCTGAAGGGCGTTGTAGGCAGCGAATACGCACAGGCACAGGGCAGAATCAGCATCACATCCACAGAGGAGCTGTCCTCTATAAACGAAAGAATCATTCTGAAGGATTTCAAGACTAAGCTTACGACTAAAAAGACAGGCAAGACAAGCATCAAGCTGTCATGGAAGGCTTGCGAGGTAAAGGGCGTTAAGTATCAGGTTTACAAATCACTCAAGAAGAGCAAGAACTTTAAGAAATTTGCGACTACAAGCAAGAAGACTTATACAGCTAAAAAGCTTGCAAAGGGAAAGACACATTACTTCAAGGTAAGAGCATATAAGAAGATTGACGGCAAGAATGTATATTCAAAATGGTCAAATGTTTCCTATAAGAAAATAGC
>CAZLTX010000006.1:2902-16879 GCA_964562555.1 uncultured Oscillospiraceae bacterium | reverse complement strand
CGCTCGCATTCTTCGGAAACCTTTGCGTTTGACCTACCTCGCCTCTGCTGTCGCTTCGCTCCGCAATCGGCGGGTTAGCCATTTCACAGTCGGTTTCTTGCGAATCATGCTTCGCTGTCGCTCGCATTCTTCGGAAACCTTTGCGTTTGACCTACCTCGCCTCTGCTGTCGCTTCGCTCCGCAATCGGCGGGTTAGCCATTTCACAGTCGGTTTCTTGCGAATCATGCTTCGCTGTCGCTCGCATTCTTCGGAAACCTTTGCGTTTGACCTACCTCGCCTCTGCTGTCGCTTCGCTCCGCAATCGGCGGGTTAGGTCATAAAATAATCCCGCACAGCTCGATGACCGTCGCCGTACGGGATTAGAGTGGAGCTGTTGAGCAGGCTCGAACTGCCGAACCTCTTCCTTACCAAGGAAGTGCTCTACCTACTGAGCTACAACAGCATATAAATGCATATTTCTTTTGCACTTAATGAGTATAGCACAATTTGCATAACTTTGTAAAGGCTTTTTTTCTCCAAAATTGCTATTTGGGAAGGACTATCTGCTTATTGTCCTTGGACTCTCTGTAAAGCGTAAATTTATGGCCTATCGCCTGCACGAATTCCGCACCGAGCTTTTCTGCCACCTCGTTTGCGACCTCCTTCGCATCGAGGTCACAGCCCTCCTGCAGCTTTACTTTAACGAGCTCTCTTGCCTCAAGGCAGACATCTATCTGCTTAATCACATTTTCGGTAAGTCCCTGCTTGCCAAGATATGCTACCGGATCTATACTGTGTGCCATCGAACGTAAAAAACTTCTCTGCTTGCTTGTTATCATATATTCGTTTCCCTTCTATTTTTCCATGATTAGAATTATTTTTTTTCGTATTCTCTGTAATGCGTTGTCTATCGACTTGGGCGATTTTTTCAGTGATTCCGAAATTTCCGTATAGGAACGGCCCTTTAGCTTTTCCTTCCACACCATTTGCTCAAAGTCGCTGAAAATCCTGCCGTCCTGTGCGTTTAGGCTGTCGATTATCTCTTTCATCAGCATCAGCTCTTCGGGATTGTTTTCATTGGAATCATACAGAACATCTCCCATGGTCGTTTCCAAATCGTCCTGCATAACCTCCTTGTTCAAAGAAAGCGATTCGTTGAGCGGCTGATGCTTCATGCGGCTTGCTCGCTTTATCGCTGTGATTATCTGATTGTTTATGCACATATCCGCATAGGTTCTGAACGCCGTTTCCGCATCCGGGTCATAGCTGCGTATTGCCTTGAAAAGACCTATCATGCCCTCCTGAACGACATCCTCCTTGTCGGCTCCGACTATATAGTAGTTCTTAGCCTTACCCTTTGCCAGGCTCCTGTATTTTTCTATCAGAAGCTCCTCTGCGGTTTCACTTCCCTCCTGTGACATTTTCACAAGCTGTTCGTCTGTTAAAATGTGTAAATCATCTATCTGCATCCTGCGTTTCTCCCGATACATGTAGCTTTTAATTGATAATGGAATATTGCTCTTCCGCTATAGCTATACTTCAAGCCGTGTACTTCTCTGCTTTCTTACCTCGTAAATGATGACCGCCGCCGCATTTGAGGCGTTAAGCGAGGTGATTTTTCCGAGCATCGGCATGGATACCACGAAATCGCACTTTTCACGAACGAGCTTGCTGATTCCGAAGCCCTCGCTTCCGACTACCACCGCAAGCTTACCCGTCAAGTCAGCCTTGTAGTACTCTTGTCCGCCCATATCACAGGCTGCCACCCAAATACCTTTTTCTTTCAGTTCTTCAATGGTCTGTGCGATATTGGTCACCTTCACACAAGGCATATATTCTATGGCTCCCGCAGATGCCTTTGCCACGACATCTGTCAGTCCGCACGCTCTGCGTTTAGGAATTATAATTCCGTGTGCACCGGCACACTCTGCGGTTCTCATTATCGCTCCCAGATTATGCGGATCCTCCAAATTGTCCAAAATGATGATGAAAGGCTCTTCTCCTGCCGCGTCGGCTTTCGCAAAAATATCGTCAAGCTCCGCGTATTCATACGGGCTGATATATGCCGCAACACCTTGATGTGCCTGTCCCGGTGCGATTCTGTCAAGTGCAGCCTTTTCGACCTTCATTACCGGAATGCCTTTTTCCTTAGCCTGTGCCAAAATTTTAATCATCGAGCCCTCTGTCGCACTCACGAGCAGCTTATCGATTTCTCTGCCGCTTTTCAGTGCCTCTGTGACGGGATTTCTGCCCACGATAAGATTGGCAGCATGCTGCTCCTCAAAACCCGCGGCTGCATAGCTCTCATAGTTTTTTTCGCCGAGCACTTTTTTCTCGCTCTTATCGCCTTTTTCGCTCCTCTGCGATGCTGTCCTTGTGCCCGCACCGCGTTTAGATGCAGCCGTAGCCTTCGGGCCGTAGCCGTAACCGTAGGTTCCTCTTTTCGTCGTATGGTTTTCTCTCTTATTCTTTACCTTCGCCATCGTGGTTTTCTCCCTGCTTCCTGTATTCCACAAACTGATACTGCACTCCGTTTTCTTCCTGCACGTCACTTTCCCATGCAACTTCGAATCTCCGCATCTTATCGACATTCATCAAATGCTTATCGGCGTCAAAGCTTTCAAATATCTTCGTAATAAACAGCCTGTCGCAGTACTTCATAAGCTGCATGTAAATCTGCTCGCCGCCGATTACCATAATATCCTCGCTGTCATACTTTTCGCATTCTTTCCAAAGCTCATCAAGATCATGCACGATTACGCAGCCTTCCTTTTCAAAATCCGGATTGCCTGTAAGTACGATGTTGGTACGGTTCGGCAGTGGCTTGCCGCCCGGCAGGCTCTCCAAGGTTGCCCTTCCCATCACAACGACCTTACCGCTCGTCTTTTCCTTGAAATATCTGAGGTCGCCCGAAAGATGCGTAAGCAATCCGCCATTTTTACCTATTCCCCAGTTCTGATCTGCTGCTGCTATCAAATTCATACTTTGCCCGTTATATCCTTTCTTTTTGCATATATCAAATTGTTTTATATGAGTTCGGTCGGAGCATAGCCCCGACCCTACCGAACGAATCTTGCATATTTGCACATTTGCGGCTTAAATCGCAATCGGTATGTTCAAAATTTGCGGATTTGTTTGATAATCCTCGACAATGATATCCGCCGTCGTGAACTCATAAAAATCCTTTACCGCCGGATTTAGCGTCACCTTAGGTGCCTGATACTGCGGTCTTTTTATAAGCTCCTCTATTACCGGAACATGTCGATTATATATATGTGCGTCCGAAATAACATGCACCAGCTCACCCGGCTCAAGTCCGCTTACCTGTGCAAACATCATCAGCAAAATCGAATACTGAACGACATTCCAGTTATTCGCCGCCAAAATATCCTGCGAACGTTGATTGAGAATTGCGTTAAGCCTGTTTCCCGTCACATTAAAGGTCATGCTGTAAGCACAGGGTTCCAAATTCATTTCGGAAAGATCCTCAAAATTATAGATATTCGTCATTATACGTCTGGACTGTGGCTGATTTTTGAGCTGCCAAAGCACATTATCCACCTGATCCATCTCTCCCTGTGCAAACTTATATTTCCGAGCCATCTGATAACCGTATGCCTTACCGATGGAACCGTCTTCATCTGCCCACTCGTCCCAAATATGCGGTTTAAGGTCATGGATATTATTTGACTTTCTTTGCCAAATCCATAAAATTTCATCTGTTGCCGACTTAATCGCCGTCGGTCTGAGTGTCAGTGCCGGGAATTCCTCCGACAAATCATAGCGGTTTACAACGCCGAAGGTCTTAATGGTGTAGGCAGGCGAGCCGTCCTCCCAGCGTGCACGAACCGCTTCTCCCTCCGTTGAAAATCCTTCATTGAGGATTTTTTCGCACATATTCACAAATAACTTGTCTGCCTTGCTCATCTGTCGTCTCCAATCTACAATTTTATATGCAAAAAATGCAAGCATCTCAAAAACATATGTTTGCATTTTTCCTTTCTTATATGCTGATCACAATGAAAAAACCTGAGATTTTATTTCTCGTCAATAATGCGAAATGCGTGCTGCACGATTTCCTCAACACGCTTTTCGCCGCCCGCCAAGCGATGGTAGCCTATCAGTGCTTCAAATGCCGTCGCATATTTATAATCCATCAGATCGGCATTCTTAGGCTTGGAGACAGTCTTATGGTTCTTTGCACGACGAACCAGTGCCGCCTCCTCGTCTGAGAGGAAACCCTCTTCTATCATTGTTTTAACAGCCTTCGCCTGTCCGTCCGCACGAACATAACGAATTGCCCGCTTGTGCAGTGCGTCCACATGTGCACCGTATGCCTGTCCCTGCGTTCCGCTTCCTACGGCTCCGCTTGCAGTCAGCACACGCTCCCTCACATAGATCTCATAAACAGCATCTCCGATATATGCCAGTGCCGTCGTGTTAATCTGTTTCGGATTTAATTCCATGCTCTTACCTTTACGCTTTGATTACCTGAACGCCCTGCGGTGTGTCCTTAAGTGCCAGTCCTCGTGCCTTGAGTAAATCTCTGATTTCGTCGGCTCTTGCGAAATTCTTTGCTTTTCTTGCTTCCTGTCTTTCGTCAATCAATGCCTGCAGCTCTTCGTCGATTTCAATCTTATCCTCGACCTCCTGCTGTAAAAGTCCCAAAACAGTTGCGAGCTCCATAAGCGTGTCCAGAGATTTCTCTGCGAATTCCTTGGTAGCTCCGTCCTTAACTGCCGTATTTACAGCCGTAACCAGCTCAAATACAGCCGAAATTGCGTCTGCTGTATTCAGATCGTCGTCCATTGCCGTGATAAACTCCTGTCTGAATTTATCATAAGCTGCCAGCTTTTCCTTTTCGGCATCTGTCATGCTGCCGCTGCCGGTTTCAATCAGATGTCTGAGGTTGGACTTCGCATTTCTCATACGAGTCATTGCGTTCTTCGACTGCTCCAAAATTTCGGAGTTGAAGTCTATAGGTCCTCTGTACTGACCGCTCAAAATCAAGAAACGCAGGACCTCACCGTCATAGTGCTCAAGCAGATCACGCACGGTCTTGAAGTTTCCGAGCGACTTGGACATCTTGGTTCCATCTATATTGATATATCCGTTGTGCATCCAGTAATGCGAGAATTCACAGCCGTTGTGTGCCTCGGACTGTGCGATTTCATTTTCGTGATGCGGGAACTGCAAATCTTCGCCGCCGGCATGAATGTCGATAGTCGAGCCGAGATATTTTTTCGCCATTGCAGAGCATTCGATATGCCAGCCGGGTCTTCCCATGCCCCACGGAGATTCCCATGCGATTTCGGAGTCCTCCTTACGAGCTTTCCAAAGTGCGAAATCAAGCGGATCTTCCTTCTTCATATCATCGGCACTTCTGGTTCTTTCGCTTGCACCCTGAATCAGCTCATCGATGTTCTTGCCGGAAAGCTTTCCGTAGCCGTCGAATTTGCGGGTTCTGTAGTATACATCGCCCTGTGATTCATAGGCATAGCCCTTATCTATCAAATCCTGCACGAAATGAATGATATCGTTCATCGTTTCCGAAACCTTAGGGTGAACATTTGCCTTTTTTACATTGAGTGCAGCCGCATCTTTGTAGTATTCTTCGATATACTTTTCGGAGATTTCGGGTGCCGTTACGCCCTCCTCTTTAGCACGGTTGATAATTTTGTCATCAACATCGGTGAAGTTCTGTACGAATTTTACCTTGTAGCCTCTGTATTCCAGATATTTTCTGAGCGTGTCGAAAACTACGAACGGTCTGGCGTTTCCGATGTGGAAATAGTTATATACGGTCGGTCCGCAGACATACATCTTGACTTTTCCCTCTTCAATCGGCACGAATTCTTCTTTTTTTCTTGTAAGCGTATTATAAATTTTCATCTTCGCTTCCTTCTTTCTCCTGTTTATGTTCGTTTTTTTCACGGATCACATTCATAAGCTCGGCCTCAAGATGTCCCGAGCCCGCACAGTCGATGCAGCCGGCCTCGATTTTGTGCTCAGCCTGCAAAATTCTTTCAAGCTCCATGATTCGCTTTCTCAGACATTCCATTTCAACTGCGATAGGATCCGGCAGATCCACCTGATTGAGATCCTGTGTCGTACTCTGTCCGTTACGCTTGACTATCGTTCCGGGTATTCCGACAACCGTGCAGTTCGGAGGTACCTCCTTAAGCACAACTGAGCCCGCCCCGATTTTGACATCGTCACCAACCTTAAACGGTCCGAGCACCTTCGCTCCGCTGCTGACAACAACACGGTTTCCTATGGTCGGGTGTCTTTTACCCGTGTCCTTGCCTGTACCTCCGAGCGTAACGCCCTGGTAAATCGTAACATCGTCACCGACCTCTGCGGTTTCTCCTATGATAACCGCCATGCCATGGTCGATGAAGCATCTCCTGCCTATGCTTGCTCCCGGGTGAATTTCAATGCCCGTAAAAAATCTGGTGAGCTGCGAAATCAGCCTTGCCAAAAACGGACAGTGATGCTTATACAGCCAGTGAGCCGGCCTGTGCCAAATCAAGGCCCAAATTCCCGGATAGCATATGAGAACCTCCAGCCCGTTGCGGGCTGCCGGGTCTTTTTCGACCATGTTTCGGATATCCTCACGAACCTCTCTAAAAAACGCCATCGGCTTTTATTCCTCCACGATAGTTATAGTCTTAATTACCTGCTTTTCCTGTGGACAATCACGCCAATCTGTCTTAACATTTACTATTTTATCCGCTGCTTCCATGCCCTCTGTAACCTTACCGAAAGCCGCATACTGACCGTCAAGGTGCGGAGCGTCCGCTACCATAACGAAGAACTGAGAGCCTGCCGAATCGGGCATCATGGATCTTGCCATGGAAAGCACGCCTCTTGTATGCTTGAGGTCGTTTTTTACTCCGTTTGCACTGAACTCGCCCTTGATGCTGTAGCCCGGACCGCCTGTTCCGTTTCCCTTCGGGCAGCCGCCCTGAATCATAAATCCCGGAATTACTCTGTGGAAAGTCAGTCCGTCATAAAACTTCTCGTTTACAAGCTTTTCAAAATTTTCTACGGTAATCGGTGCGATTTCAGGATAAAGCTCACCTTTCATCTGATCGCCGTTCATCATTTCGATAACAAATTTTTTCATTTTATGTTCTCCTTACCTATTACTTTATGCTTTCACGCTGCAATATGCGATTATTTCATATAATTTCTTCCCGTTTTTTCTGCATTTACGACAGCAATTGCATCTGCAACGGCTTCTTCCACGGTTTTTTCGCTCCTGTCCGCATCACGTCTGAGCTTGTATTCCACTACTCCCTCGCCCGCACGCTTGCCGACGGTTATTCTGACAGGGATTCCGATAAGGTCGGCGTCCTTGAACTTAACTCCCGGACGTTCATCTCTGTCGTCCCAAAGCACCTCTACGCCCGCCTTCGTGAGCTCGTCATATATTCTGAGACTCACTGCGTCCTGCTGCTCGTCGCCCGGCTTTACTTCAGTGATAATCACATGATAAGGTGCAACCGACATCGGCCAGATGATACCGTTCTCGTCGTGATTCTGCGGCATGTCAATGATAGCCTGGAAGGTACGTGAAACGCCGATTCCGTAGCAGCCCATCCAAATGAGCTGATCCTGCTGGTTTTCGTCCTTGTATACAGCTTTCATAGGCTCTGAATATTTGGTTCCGAGCTTGAAAATCTGTCCTACCTCCACACCTCTGGCATGGCGAACCGGTGCTCCGCATATCGGACATTCGTCGCCCTCTTTCAGAGTCTTGAGGTCTGCTATGATATCTCCCTTATAGTCACGACCGTAGTTCATGTTGATATAGTGGTGGTCTGCTTCACATGCACCCGCACAAAGGTTTTTAAGTCCCACAAGCTCGCTGTCCACAACGATTTTGCAGTCATGCAGATGCATAGGACCCGTAAAACCGCCCACACAGCCTGTCGCCTGTGACATTTTTTCTTCATCTGCAAACTCTATCGCATATTCGTTAATGTTCAAGGCATTTACAAGCTTAGTCATGTTCAGCTCTCTGTCACCTCTGATGAAAGCGGCAACATATCCGTTTTCCTTTCCGTCCGCATCATATGTCACGAAAAGAAGTGCTTTAATGGTCTGCTTTTTATCTAATTTAAGGAAGTTTGCAACCTCCTCGATAGTCTTGGTTCCCGGCGTGTACACCTTTTCAAGCGGCAGCATTTCAAGCTCATCCTGCGGCTTGGCATCTACGCATGCAGCCTTTTCAACCGTTGCAGCCAAATCACAACAGTCACAGTATGCGATTTCCGATTCACCGTATTCGCACAGTGCCGTAAACTCATGTGAATTCGAGCCGCCGATTGCTCCGGTATCAGCCTCTACAGGTCTGAAGTTAAGTCCGCAGCGTGTGAACACATTCGTGTATGCCTCGAACATCTTGTTGTAGCTTACATCAAGTCCCTCAGGGTCTTTGTCGAAGGAGTAATTGTCTTTCATAATGAAAACTCTCGAACGCATCATGCCGAATCTCGGACGAGCCTCATCTCTGTATTTGTCCGTAATCTGATAAAGCATGCGAGGAAGCTGTCTGTGCGATGAAATATCATTCTTTACCACATCGGTGAAGATTTCCTCGGCTGTAGGTCCAAGACAGAAATCTCTGCCGTTTCTGTCCTTGATACGCCACATTTCGGGACCGTATGCGTCCCATCTTCCCGACTCCTGCCAAAGCTCTGCCGGCTGCAGGTTCTGAGAATACATTTCCTCTGCTCCCTGTGCGTCCATTTCTTCTCTGACAATCTGTTCTATCTTGCGTATGGTTCTCCAGCCCATAGGCATGTAGCTGTAAATTCCGGCAACGCTCTTTTTGATCATTCCGGCTCTGAGCAGGAGAATATGGCTTGGTATTTCCGCCTCATTAGGCACTTCTCTGAGTGTTCTGAAGTGCATCTGTGATAATTTCATTTTTCGTTCACCTCTGATTGTTTATGTTTGTTTATATAATATACATCTTTTTGTTTTTAGTTTTTGTACAGAATGCACACCGCCTCCGCAGCTATGCCTTCTTCTCTGCCGACAAAGCCCAGTCCCTCGGTCGTGGTTCCCTTGATATTTACGGCATTTTCGTCCGTTCCGAGCACTGCGGCAACGCTTCTTTTCATTTCGGGTATATACGGAGCGATTTTCGGTTTCTGTGCCATAACCGTCAAATCGACATTTCCTACGCTGTAGCCCTCACGCTCAAGCATTCGGCACACCTCTTCAAGAAGCTTCACGCTCGAAATCCCTCTGTATTTTTCGTCGCTGTCGGGGAAATGTCTGCCGATATCGCCCATGGCTGCCGCTCCGAGCATTGCGTCCATCAGTGCATGAAGTGCCACATCGGCATCGGAATGACCCAAGAGCCCCTTTTCATGCGGTATTTTCACACCGCAGAGATACAGCTCCCGTCCCTCTGTAAGCCTATGGACATCAAATCCTGTTCCGATTCTCATCTCAGCACGCATGTCCTCCTTAGTCGTAATCTTGTAATTCGCATAATCGCCTTTTACCATCTTGAGATTTATACCCATTCTCTCTACGATTGACGCATCATCTGTACCGAAAAATTCTTCGTTATATGCTTTTTCGTATGCTGCGGTCAAAACTCCGGCACGAAAGCCCTGCGGAGTCTGAACGCTGTACAAAAGCCTCCTGTCCAAGGTTCGGCTCGCAGCCTGCGAAGCACCGTCTTTAAGCAGCTCCGTATCTGCAAAGCCTGCAAGTGCCTCCGCCTGTCTGACCGTATCCTTGACGGACACTGCGGGGACTGCTCCTCCGCATTCTTCGGCACCCTTAATCACCGAATTGATTATGTCATCGCTGACAAAAGGTCTTGCTGCATCGTGCACGAGTATTATCGTATTCTCGGATACTCCGTTCACCGTTTGAGCAGCCTCTGTCAGCCCTCTGAGCACCGAATCCTGCCGTTCACTGCCTCCGAGCACTACCGAGTGCATTTTTTTGAAACCGCCGCAAAGCTCCGCAGCAAGCTCCGTAAAGCCCTCTCCTGCGACAACGATTATATCGTCAACCCTCGCATTTTCTTCGAAAGCCTTTACTGATTTTTGAAGCACGGTCTGCCCGCCAAGCTTCATGTACTGCTTAGGCAAGGCACCGCCGAAACGCTTTCCGCTCCCGGCAGCCACTATTATGGCAATTACTTTTTCGTCTTTGTACATTTATTGCACGATTTCCTTTACTAAACTCGGCGTATGATTGGTTTTCCCAAATATTTTAATCCTTGGTTTTGCCGAATATCATACGGCCTGCCGCTGTCTGAATAACGCTTGTAACGGTTATTTCTATCGTCTGTCCCATCAGTTTGCGTCCGTCCTCGACTACGATCATGGTACCGTCGTCAAGATAAGCTATCGCCTGGTTTCTGTCCTTGCCCTGCTTGATGAGTGTAACCGTCATGCTTTCGCCCGGAATCACCATAGGCTTGAGTGCGTTAGCCAGCTCGTTTATATTCAGTACGGGTACGCCCTTTATCACTGCAACCTTGTTCAGGTTAAAGTCGTTGGTCACAACCTTTCCTTTCATAATCTGTGCCAGCTTGAGCAGCTTAACATCGACCTCTGGGATTTCCTTAAGTGCTTTTTCCGAATCGGTATTATAGATTTCGATTCCGTATTCCATCTGAATCTTGTTCAGTATATCCAGTCCTCTGCGGCCTCTGTTTCGCTTAAGTCCGTCTGACGAATCCGCAATGTGTCTCAGCTCAACAAGTACGAATTCCGGAATAACTATAGGCCCCTCGAAAAATCCCGTCTTCATTATTTCGAGAATTCTTCCGTCGATGATTACGCTTGTATCCAAAATTTTCGGAACTCGAGTGCTCTTCTTGTCTTTGGCGTTGTAGCCGTATCCGTTTTCTTCCGCCGGTGTTTTGGTCTGTGCGGGTGTTTTCCTTGTTCCCATAGCCGTGAACATTTCGGATATTTTTTTGTTTCCGATGACAGCTCCCAAGAAACCCATTAGCAGATAAATCGAAATCGTAATTGTCAGATAAAGCGACTTCTGACTTACGACGCTTTGGTAGACCTGTGTCAGCAGGAATGCGATTACCAGACCGACTATGAGTCCGAATACGCCGCCGAGCAAATCGTTAGTCGAAACCTCTTGCAAATCGTTTCCGATGTTATCTGCGACCTTCCGTCCGTGCCTTGTAAGCACAGGTGCGATACGATAGAATATTACTACAAAAATAAATACGCAAAAAACAGCGAACCACATCTCTTCCGTGCGTGTCAGCGTCATTGCCTGCGACGCAGCATTCTCCGAATGCTCTATCAGATAGCGAATGAGGTCGAAAACCTCGTATCCCACGAGTCCTCCAAGGACTGAAAACAATCCTCTGAAAAGTCTTTGAAACATGTTTTTCCTCCTTTCCTTTTAATTTACAGATATATTTTGCAGATAAGCTTGAGATTAAGCTCAATATTGTGCGAGCTTAATACTAAGCCGTATCGCATTCGACATGAAAACAGCCTTCTTAAATAGCTTCCTCGATTAGATTTTCCGCAGCTTCGCAATCCACATTCATCGACAGCATGAACTCGCTGACGAGGATTTTTTTCGCCCCGGTCAAAAGCTTTCTTTCGCCCGTTGACAATTTCTTCTCCCTGTCGTGTCTGATAAGATTACGCACAACCTCTGCCACCTGCATGATATCGCCTGTTTTTAGCTTATCCATATTCTCACGATATCTGCGGTTCCAGTTCGGGTTCATCGGTGTACTGTCCTTGTGAAGCTCTTCAAGTACCGTTTCCATAACATCGGGAGTTGATACCGCTCTGATTCCTATGCTTTCACCGGTTTCAACGGGTATCATGATGTTGATGTCGCTGCCCGGGAGCTTCAGAATATAATACTTGCGGGTTTCTCCGAGGATTTTTTTCTCTTCGATACCTTTAATCACTCCTGCTCCCTGCATCGGGTAAACAATTTTGTCTCCCACCGAAAACATGACATACTTCCTCCATTCTATATCTATATATACCAGTATAAAAGATTTTTGGTCGTTCTGTCAAGAGTACAAAAAATTTATCATAATATCACATAGCGTTTATCATGTCAATATATATTTAACTTAAAATGTTTGACGAATAAAAGATTTGTGTTAAAATAAAGACACGAAATTTCTAAATTTACATGTTTACCGGAAGGAGAAAACAAGTATGTACAAGCTTTTAGTAGTTGATGACGAAGCAAAAATTCGTGAAGTGATAAAGGAATATGCCGAGTTCAGCGGTTATGCCGTTACCGAGGCTGAGGACGGAATGAGTGCCGTAGGTCTTTGCAAGCTTAATGATTATGACCTGATTATCATGGACATAATGATGCCTAAGCTTGACGGTTTTTCCGCATGCAAGGAGATAAAAAAGCTCAAGGATATACCTATCATCATGCTTTCCGCACGTGGCGAGGAGTACGATAAGCTCTTCGGCTTCGAGCTGGGCATCGACGATTATGTAGTCAAGCCTTTCAGCCCCAAAGAGCTGATGGCACGTGTCAATGCGGTTCTCTCGAGAAAAAATTCCTCCTCAAGTGCGGTTCAGGAGGTTATGAAGTTCGACGGCCTCGAAATCAATATTCCTGCCAGAACCGTAAGCGTTGACGGCACAAAAATCGACCTTACGCCTAAGGAATACGAGCTGCTTTTCTACCTCGTGAACAACAAAAATATTGCACTTTCCAGAGATAAGCTGCTCTCGGATATATGGGGCTATGACTTTTTCGGAGATGACAGAACCATCGATACTCACATCAAAAATCTCCGCAACAACCTCGGTCCTTACAGAGATTTTATCGTAACACTCAGAGGGGTAGGTTATAAATTTGAGTACGAAGGTTAAATTCGATGCCAAAAGCATCAAGTTCCGTCTGTGGATGTACTTTGCCGCACTCGGTCTTGGAATCGTGCTTTTGATATGGTTTTTGCAGATTTTCTTTCTGAATAATTATTACGAGCATATGAAAATAGTCGAGGTCAACCGTATTTCGTCCTCGATTTGTCATGCGTATGAAAAGCAGGACAGCAAGCTTACCGAATACATTCAGTCGCTGTCCGTCAATAACGACTACTATGTTATGATGGAATCCGGCAACGGTCAGGTGTTGCTTTTTATGCCCGAATCCGACAGTCTGCTGCCCGTATACCAATACAGAAATCAGCTTCCTAAGCTGAGACAGCTTTTGGATTCTTCGAAATCCGGGAATTCGGTTTCATATAAGATAAATACCGGCATGGAAAAATACAGCACGCTGGCATATGCAAGCTACCTGCAGAAAACTCCCGGCAGTGAAATATATCTTTATATTTTCTCGCCGCTGTACCCTGTGGATTCCACGGTGAACATTCTGAAAAATCAGCTTTTTTATGTAACGCTGATTACACTGTGCGGAGCGTTTGCTTTGGCTCTGTATTTTTCGGGACGAATTTCCAAGCCGATAAAAACCATCACCAAGACGGCCAAGGAAATGGGTCGCGGTGACTACAACGTAAAATTTACAGGCAATTCATACTCGGAAATCAATAATTTGGCTGCCACGCTGAATACCGCTGCGTATGAGCTCGGCAATGCAGACGCACGTCAAAAGGATTTGATTGCCAATGTTTCGCATGACCTCAAAACACCGCTGACCATGATTCGCTCATATGCCGAAATGATTCGTGATCTGTCGGGTGACAACCCCGAAAAGCGAAACGCTCATCTTCAGGTCATAATAGACGAAAGCGAGCGAATGAGTCATTTGGTAAGCGACATGGCCTCCATATCGGCGATGCAGATGAAAAAAATCGTACTTGAAAAAGAGGTTTTCGATTTGTCCGAGGTTTCTGCGTCCATACTCGCCTCCTACGATATTTTGCAGGAGCAGGAGGGCTACGATTTCGTGTTCACCGCCCCTAAGGACTGCTTGGTTTGTGCAGATAAAAACCGTATAATTCAGGTAATTTCCAACCTGACCAACAATGCCGT
>CAZLTX010000006.1:0-2802 GCA_964562555.1 uncultured Oscillospiraceae bacterium | reverse complement strand
GTGCAGATAAAAACCGTATAATTCAGGTAATTTCCAACCTGACCAACAATGCCGTGAAATACTGCGGTGAGGACAAGTTTATCGCACTCACCATACGCAAGCTCGGCAAGCGTTACCGTATTGAGGTGTCCGACCACGGTCCGGGAATCAAGCCCGAGGAGCTTCCGCATGTATGGGAACGCTACTACAAGACCAGCACCAACTATGTTCGTGAAACCGCAGGCACCGGTTTGGGTCTTTCCATCGTCAAGGAAATACTCCTGCTGCACAACGCTGATTTCGGTGTGGAAAGCAAGCTCGGCCACGGAAGCACCTTTTGGTTTGAACTTGACATGGTAAAGAAAGAGAAGGAAAAGGCACAAAAGACAATTCAGCGGCACGATGCATAGAGCAGAGCATCTGTTCGGAGCAGAGCCCCGGTTCGGAGCAGAGCCCCGAACCTACAGGTTAAGGGGTGCTGCAAATGCTTTTAGGGCTTCTCTCACATTTTCAACTCCGATTATTCGGCAGCCCGCCGCAGGGTTGCCGATTTTTTCTGCATTCTTTTTCGGCATTATAATCTGCTCATATCCCAGTCTTGCCGCCTCCGCAGCTATTTTTTCAATGTTTTGGACAGATCGCAAATCTCCTGTCAGACCGATTTCCCCTACCGCAAGTGTCCTTTTCTTGCAGGCTACGCTCTTGTATGACGAATAGATGGCAAGTGCAACGGCTATATCCGTTCCCGTACCCTCGGGTCTCATTCCGCCTACAACGTTGACATATACATCTTGATTTATCAGCGGCAGTCCGACTATCTTTTCGAGCACCGCCAATATCATATTCAGCCTCGTGTTGTCTATTCCTACCGAGGTTCTTCTGGCAAAGCCGACATTCGCAGGGCTTACCAGGCTCTGTATTTCGAACATCATCGGTCTGCTGCCTTCATATATCGCAGAGGCAATCGAGCCCTCTGTCTGAGTTTCGCTGTTTTCCAAAAAAGTTGCAGAAATATCCTTAACCTCAATCAGACCTTTTTCCTCCATACGAAAGGCTCCGATTTCGCTCGTAGTGCCGAAACGGTTCTTGTATGAACGCAGAATACGAAATTCTCTGTCACGCTCTCCGCTGAAATTGAGTACACAGTCCACCAGATGTTCTACCGTCTTAGGTCCTGCCAGCTCACCGTTTTTGGTCACATGTGCCACTATGAAAATCGGAATTCCGTTCGTCTTTCCGAGCTTCATAAGCTGATTGCCGCATACTCTTACCTGTGAAACGCTGCCCGGTGCCGAATCAAGCGTGCTGCTGTATGCGGTCTGTATAGAGTCTATTATCAGAAAGTCAGGCTTAACGCTCTCGCAGACCTTCTCTACATTTTCCATGTTAGTTTCCGAAACGACATAAAGGCTGCTCGGAAGTGCTCTGCATATTCTGTCCGCACGCATCTTAATTTGTTCTTCGGATTCCTCACCCGAAACATAAAGCACCGTCTTTCCCCGGGCTGCTATGTTGGCTGCCGTCTGCATGATTATCGTGGATTTGCCGATTCCCGGCTCACCCGAGATAAGCACCAGCGAGCCTTTAACAAGACCGCCTCCGAGCACACGATTCAGTTCATCTATTCCCGTATCGATTCGCTCGTATTCACCGCTTCCGACCTCCGAGAGTCTCTTGGCTTTCGCATTTCCCGAGGGACTGCTGCTTCTTCGTCTGACATCTTCCGTTTCTTCCGGCAGAACCCTTTCCTCCACGAAGGAATTCCACGCACCGCAGATGCACTTTCCCATCCACTGCGTGCTTTCATATCCACATTCCTGACATACAAATACGGTCTTTCCTTTCTTCGCCATAGCTTTCCCTCTCGTTTCAGTAAATTTCCGTTTGCACTTTTATCGCTGTACCGCCTCTCGATATGAGAGCAAAACTCTCTGCAAAGCCCGCGTGCAAACATCTGTTCTTGCATATTATACAACAAAGCCCCTAAAATGTCTATAGGGGCTTTGGGTTTTACATTAATTAAATCCACCGTCAATAACAATAGTTTGTCCCGTTATATATGACGAATCATTGCTTGCAAGAAACAATGCCAGCTTTGCCACTTCCTCCGGCTCGCCATACCTACGAAGCGGAATCTTTGCTAATTTTTGCTTTTTTACATCTTCAGGCACTGCGCTGTACATATCAGTCATGATCGATCCCGGTGCGATTGCGTTTACAGTAATTCCATACTTTCCGAGTTCTTTTGCCTGCACTCTGGTCATACCAATAATAGCTGCCTTTGATGCCGCATAGTTTGCCTGCCCGAAATTCCCGTTAAACGCCGAAACAGATGATAAATTGATAATTTTTCCGTATTGTTTTTCAATCATATACGGAAGCACTGCTTTCGTCATGTTATAATTTCCCCTAAGATTAACATTGATAACATTGTCGAACTGTTCTTCCGTCATTTTATAAAATTGAGCATCGTCAGTTATGCCGGCATTGTTTACCAAAATATCAATCGTGCCGAATTTTTCTATACATGCTTCGATCATTTTCTTAATATCTTCCTTATCAGTAATATTCGCTACGTTTGCTTCTATCAGTCCCAATTCAGATAACTCCTTACATGTGTTTTTCAGTTTTTCGCTTGATAAGTCGCAAATCATCACGGATGCTCCGTTCTTTAAAAATTCTTTTGCTATCGCCCTTCCTATTCCCCCTGAGGCACCTGTTATAAGTGCCGTTTTGCCTTCAAGTTTCATTTTTTCACCTTTCTATTCTACAACAGCGGAAGCTTGTTCAGTATTATCGTGAATATAACCATGCCGAATAATG
>CAZLTX010000005.1:0-16950 GCA_964562555.1 uncultured Oscillospiraceae bacterium | reverse complement strand
TCGGAGAAAACCGAGCACTGTGCTGGCTGACCTACACCAACGAAGAAACACATAAGGTTATACGTGAAAACTTCCATCGCTCGGCACTCTTCGGCGGTCAGATAGAGGGCATAGGCCCACGCTACTGTCCGTCCATAGAGGACAAGGTCAATCGCTTCGCCGATAAGGAAAGACATCAGACCTTCATCGAGCCGGAGGGACTTGATACGGACGAGATGTATATCCAGGGAATGTCATCGAGTCTGCCGGAGGATGTGCAGTATGCATTTTACAAGACGATACCCGGACTTGAAAATATAAGAATAGTCAGACCTGCGTATGCGATAGAATATGACTGTATAGATCCGCAGGATTTGAAATTAAATCTCGAATACAGGAGTATAGAAAATCTTTTCTGTGCCGGACAGTTCAACGGCAGCTCCGGCTACGAGGAGGCGGCAGCACAGGGGTTGATGGCAGGTATTAACGCAGCTCTCAAAATTTCCCAAAAACCGCCGTTTATACTCGGAAGAGACGAGGCTTATATTGGCGTTCTAATCGACGATTTAGTGACTAAAGGTACTAATGAGCCTTACAGAATTATGACCAGCAGAGCGGAATATAGGCTGCTTCTGAGGCAAGACAACGCTGACCAGCGTTTAACGGAAAAAGCTTACAGGATTGGGCTGGCGAGTAAGGAAAGATATAACAGATATCTTCAAAAAAAGGCTGAGGTCGAAAACGAAATACAAAGACTCGAAAATAAGACCGTCGGACCAAAAGATGCAAACGAATTTTTGGAGGCACACGGCACGGCGGCGATATCGGGAAGAGTATCCTTGGCGGAGCTTCTCAAAAGACCGCAGCTTTCGTATGAGGATTTGGCAGAGCTCGATGATGACACAAGACCGCAGCTTTCGTATCATGCGATTACTCAGCTTGAGGTTCAGTTAAAGTATAAGGGATATATCCAAAAGCAGCTCCAGCAGGTAGAGCGTTATAAGAAGCTTGAGAGCAAAAAGCTCGATGAAGCTTTCGACTATTCTCAGGTCGAGGGACTTCGCATCGAGGCAGTTCAAAAGCTTAATCAAATTCGTCCGACATCCTTGGGACAGGCATCGAGAATTTCGGGAGTTTCACCTGCGGATATAAACGTGCTCATGGTTTATTTGGAAAAGAGGAGAAGAGGCAGCAAGTGACAGATTTAAGAAATGCTTTGAAAGAGCTTGGGCTTTCGGCTGATGAGGAGCAGGCTCTCAAATTTGAAAAATACATGACAGGGATTCTCGAATGGAATGAAAAGGTCAATCTTACGAGGATAACGGAAAGAGATGAGTTTATAGTCAAGCATTTTCTCGATTCGCTCGTATGTGTCGGATACGAGGAATATCGCTCCGCTAAAAAAATAATAGATATCGGGACAGGTGCGGGTTTTCCGGGAGTTCCGCTTGCGATAGCCTCTCCCGAAAAGGAGTTCGTGCTGATGGACTCACTGAACAAGCGGCTCAAAATCATAGACGAGCTGTGTGCCGAGGCGAAGATAGGGAATGTGACTACCGTACACGCACGTGCCGAAGAGCTCGCACGCAATAAGCAGCACAGAGAAAAATACGACCTTTGTGTATCCCGTGCGGTTGCAAACATGGCTGTGCTTGCCGAATACTGCCTGCCTTTTATCAAAGTAGGCGGTTGCCTCATGGCATATAAAGGACCGGAGGCATACGATGAGGCGGAGAAGGCAGCGAAGGCACTCAAGCTTTTGGGCGGAGAGATAAGTGAGATCAGAGATGCCGAGCTTGAAAAATATGACATATCGCACAAGATAATCGTAATAAAAAAAATAAAAAATACCGTGTCGAAATATCCGAGAAAAGCGGGAATTCCGACGAAAGAACCCTTATTATGACGATAATGAGGGTTTTTTGTTTAACGAAAATTCACATAAATGCCTTAGGAAATGTTACTATTTCCCTATGGAAAGTGTGTTTTGAAAAGTGTAACAAAAGGAGGAAATATGAGAATTGTACAAATTCCCGTGGAGATGATTATCCCGAATCCGGAGCAGCCACGGAAAATATTTACAGACACAGAGCTGGAAGAACTTACCTGCTCAATCAAAGAGTACGGCGTGCTTCAGCCGCTGCTCGTAAAAAAGGCAGAGGGAAAAAAATTTATTCTGATTGCGGGAGAGAGGCGGCTCAGAGCCTCAAAGCTTGCCGGACTGTCAAGAGTGCCGGTAATAATAAAGGAGCTCGCCGAGCCCGAAGCAGCATTGATTTCTTTGGTTGAAAACGTGCAAAGAGAGGATTTGAATTTCATCGAAGAGGCGAGAGCATATAAAAAACTGATGGAGGATTTTAATCTGACGCAGGGCGAGATAGCAAGGAAGGTGAGCAAGCAGCAGTCAACGATTTCGAACAAAATAAGACTGCTTACGCTGCCGGAGGAATTGCAGCAGCTCCTGCTTCAGAACAAGCTTACCGAGCGACACGCACGAGCTTTGCTTAAACTGAGCGACGAGGGGGACAGAAAGAAGATACTGAACCGAGTTATAGACAACAATCTGAATGTAAAGCAGACCGAAAAATTGGTCGAGGACTTCATACTCAGCAAGGAAAAGGCAATCCGCAAGAAAAATAAAATCAACTACATAAGCTACAAAATATATCTTAACACAATTCGCAAGGCTTTCAATCAGGTAAAAACAGTCGAAAAGGGTGCGAAATTTATTGAAAACGATCAAGGCGATTTCATGGAAGTAAAGATACTGATACCGAAAAATGATAGATGTTTCACGTGAAACATCTATTTTTTTGCAATATAGAGTAGAAATATATTAAAAAGTAGTGTATAATAGTTTCATGTTTTGTTGAGTTAAAACTTTTTCAACATCGTAAGGAGGAATAATTTTGGGTAAGGCAATAGCAATATTCAATCAAAAAGGCGGCGTAGGAAAAACAACGACAAATATCAATTTGGCTGCATGCTTGGCAATCAGGGGGAAAAAGGTTCTGATTTTGGACATCGACCCGCAGGGAAATACGACGAGCGGTATCGGAATTACGAAGAGAAACTTAAAGGATACAATCTATAATATTTTAATCGACGAGGACTATGATCCGAGAAAAGCAATCATCAGGACAAGTGTTGAAAATCTCGATTTGATTCCCGCAAGCGTAGACTTGGCAGGAGCAGAGGTTGAGCTTGTAAGTGTTGCGGGCAGAGAAAGTGCACTCAAAGAGGGACTGAACAAGATAAAAGATGATTACGACTATATCTTCATAGACTGTCCTCCGTCACTGGGACTTTTGACTATCAACTCGCTTGCGGCGGTTGACAGCGTTTTGGTTCCTATTCAGTGCGAATTTTACGCATTAGAGGGAGTGAGCCAGCTCGTAAGCACAATCGAGCTCGTCAAGAAAAGCCTGAACCCTAAGCTTGAGATACAGGGTGTAATCCTTAGCATGTTTGACGGCAGAACCAATCTGTCGCTTCAGGTAGTGCAGGAGGTTAAGAAATATTTCGGCAATAAGGTATATGCAACGGTAATTCCTCGAAACGTAAGATTGGCTGAGGCACCGAGCTACGGTATGCCGATTACGGAGTATGATCCGAAGTCAAAGGGTGCTGAGGCATACGGAGATTTCGCAGATGAATTTTTAGATTTGGAGGAGAACTACTGATGGCAGCAGCTAAAAGAGGTGGGCTCGGAAGAGGCCTCGGGGCTTTGATAGAGGACACGACACCGGTTGAAATAGTCAGACCGGAAAACGCAGCGGCGACAAAGGACGACGACTCACAGGATAAGGTAAGGTACATTAAGACCTTCGATATCATGCCTAATGCCAATCAGCCGAGAAAAACCTTCGATGAGGATAAAATTCAGGAGCTTGCAAACTCGATTTTGCAGCACGGCGTGATTCAGCCGATTGTCCTTAGGAAGAAGGATAAGGGCTACGAAATCGTGGCAGGCGAGAGAAGATGGAGAGCCGCAATCAAAGCCGGTCTTTCGGAGGTTCCTTGTCTGGTAAGAGAGTTGAGTGACGAGCAGAATATGCTTATCGCTATTATCGAAAATATGCAGCGTGAGGACTTGAATCCGATAGAGGAAGCAGAGGGTCTTAATCAGATGATAGTTACCTTCGGCATGACTCAAGAAGAGGTTTCAAAGAGCCTCGGCAAGAGCCGCCCCTATATCACGAACTCACTGCGTCTTTTGAAGCTGCCCGAATATGTCAGAGAGATGGTGTCAGAGGGCAAGCTCTCTGCGGCACACGGCAGGACGATAGTAACGATAGAGGACGAGGCTGTAAGAAAGGCACTCTGCGACAGGATTGTCAAAGAGGGTCTGTCGGTAAGAGAAACCGAAAGACTTGCGGCAGAGGTCGGCAAGCCGAAGAAAAAGCCTGCAAAGAAACAGAAATCTCCGGATGTAAGAAGAGTTGAGGCAGAGCTCAAGGACATACTCGGAACAAAGATAAACATCGAGCAGAAAGGCTCGAAAGGCAAAATCGAGATAGAGTTTTACAGCCGAGAAGAGCTTGAACGACTCTTGGAACTGTTGAAAACACTTGCTTAGAGCAAATGTTTCATGTGAAACATATAAAATGAATGAAATAAACACAAAGGACGCCTCTGCAAACAGAGCGTCCTTTTCGATTTGTAAATATGCGGGGTTCTGCTCCGAACAACCCGAGGTCGGGGATTTTTTAATTATTGTTTTTCATGCAGCAGTGTTTCGAGTCCGTCACGAATTGTTTTTTCGACTTTATGCGGCAGCTCGGCGAGCTCGGCACGGCTCATATCCTTGGTTTCGATAGGAGGGTGAACCATGAAGTCTATGTGGCAGCCCTTTGTAACGGTACCGTGTTCTTCGTAGGTGCGGTAGCCGCCGTCGAGTGTTACCGGTACGATCGGAACTTTCGCCTTGGTCGCAAGCTTGAAGCTGCCGGGCTTAAAGTCTGCCATTTCGGAGCAGCGGCTCCTGGTACCTTCCGGGAAGATGACAAGTGAAAAGCCCTGTTTCAGAAATTCAACACCCTCATTTATCGTCTTTAAGGATTCTCTTGCATCTCCGCGGTGCATGAATAAGCCACGGATACGCAGCACCCACTTTCCAAATATTGGTATTTTAGCGAGTCCGTCTTTAGCGATGAAAGACACCTGATGATTTTTTATATTATATACGAAGCTCAGAATATCTGCATAGGATTGATGGTTTGCGATGAAAACCACGGGTCCTTCCTTTGGCAGATTTTCGGGATTGATAACAGTATAGTCAACCTCGAATTTGTCCACTATATGAGATGACCAGAGCTGACATGCCTCAAGTATCTTAGCCTGTTCTGTCTTGACATCGCCCTCGGCACGAGCCTTTTCGATGGCACGCTTTTGTTCTCCGAGCATGTTCATTCCGCCGACGATGGTAAGAAGTCCGAATATATTATCAAAAAGCTTCAAAACATATACCTCCCTTTAGCTGCATAAATCAGTAATATCATTACTATTTTACCACAAAAGGATTGTATCTTGCCATAGAAAAAGTGTATAATGTGGATAATCTTTTATATAGAAGGCAAAAGATAATAAGCTGAAACGGAAAGAGAGAAAACAAATGGAAAAAAACAAAAACAGTATGACATACAAAGGATATAAGCCGAACGGCAAAATGCTCGCTGCCTTTGCGGTGGTTTTGCTGATTGCGGCAGCCTTTATCACCTACGAGGTTGTCTGCGTTTACGATACGCAGCCGCTTCCGCTCGACCTGAAAATACAGAGCTTTTTCTTTTCACTGCGGGGAGATATTCAGAATGTTCCGATTTGTGCCATGACGCATTTGACGGATACTGTCAGTGTGGTGGCGTACTGCGTGGTTCTGCTGATTTTGCCAAGCAGAAAAAAATACGGTGTACCGCTTACCGCTGCGAGCATTGCGGGTGTGGCAATATACAAACCGCTGAAGCATATCGCACTGAGAGCAAGACCCGATAAAGCACTGCATTTGGTGGAGCAGGGCGGATATTCGTTTCCGAGCGGACACTCGGTAACCTCGGTGCTTTTTTACGGACTTGCGATTTATCTTCTGCACAAGCACTGCAAGAACGAAAAGCTGAGAAAGCTAATGACGGCTGTGTGTGGATTCCTTTTTGTGTTTACGGGACCGAGCCGTATATATGTCGGAGTGCATTGGCCGACGGATGTGCTGGCAGGCTGGTGCGTAGGCGGTGCAGTGCTGATTTTCTCAATACTTGTTCTCGAAAAATTCTATGAAAAAAGGCTGCGGTAATCTACCGCAGCACTGCTCCCGGATTTCGGTCGAAGTATATGCTCTTGTTCGTCGTGCTGAGCGGAATCGCATAGCAGAGCTTGACATTCTCACCGAGCAGACCGAGCTTAACGGCAGCTCTGCCGGCGGAGTACATAACACGGTTGTCTATGCGGTGGTCGGCAGCGACGGAAACGGCAGAGCCTACGGCTATACCTAAATCCGTTACATTAAAAATGCATGGGCAGCCGTGCTTTTTATTTTCTCCGCAGTTTGAAAATCCGCACATGCCGCAGTTGTTCAAGCCGAAGTAGGTATCATAGCAGCCGATAAGCACGACACATGTGCTGTTGTCTATATTTCCCGCATCTCTGATCATAAAAGCTTCGTCGTATTCTGTCCCGAGCTCATGGAGGGTGTCACGAAGTCTGTCCTTGTCCTCCCCGGAAACTATCGCTGTAATTACGGTGTCCTTGCCGCTTCCCTTCGGTGCGGTTTTGGCAGCCGCAGCCATCAGATCGGCAACGGCGAAAATAGCATCTCTTTCGGCATCATACATATTTTTAAGCATAATAACATCTCCTGTCTGCAAGTAAAATAATACAAAATTCTTGTGTCTATTATACACGAAAAACGCAGGGACAACAATTAAAAAGAATGAAAAACAAGAGCGAAGCATATGTAAAATTTGCACATATGAGGGTGCGGACTATTGCCGTTTTCGCTGAATTGTGGCATAATAGGCACAGGAAAGCAGTGTGCGGCCATAAACTGAAAATACGAAAAGGGTGACGAATTTTATGAATTTTATAAGAAGCAAAAACTATGTAGATGCGATGGATTGCTGGAAAGGCAGAACCGACAGTGATACCGATTATGATGCTTTTCGCTGGCATCAGGTTGTAGAGCCGTTGGATTTGAAAGCGGGAGAGGAAAAGCTGAAGGTCTTCGAGGGCAAGCTCGGCTTTGCATTCATAGGCTTTTGCAGCGAGCAGGGTGTCAGACGAAACAAGGGCAGGGTCGGAACCGCCTTGGCTCCTGATTTTATCAGAGGTCAGATGTCAAATCTTCCGTGTGCGTTTTCTCCCGAGGTAAAGCTCTTTGATGCGGGAAATATCCTGTGCGATGAGATTTCCATGGAGGAGGGGCAGAAACAGCTCGGGCATGCTGTCGAAAAGATACTGGACTTAAATCTTTTTCCTATAGTTTTGGGCGGCGGACATGAAACTACCTTCGGACATTTTTTGGGGCAGTATCATAAGCTGAGAAGAGGAAAGGGTACGGAGCCGATTCACAAGGCAGACCTTGGAATAGTCAACTTCGATGCACATTTCGACCTCAGACCGTATAAAAACGGAAGCTCTTCCGGCTCGATGTTCCGTCAGATTGCGGACATCTGCAATGAGGGCGGCGAAAAGTACAAGTATATGCCGCTCGGTATTCAGCAGCACAGCAACACGGTGCAGCTTTTCAAGGTCGCAAAGAGTCTGGGCGTGGACTATATTTTGGCAAAGGAATTTCAGACCTCGGGCTATGCGGGGATTTTGGAAAAGGTGGATTTGTTCATGGCGGACTGTGAGAATGCATATGTTACGATCTGCACAGATGTGTTTTCTTCGGCATTTGCACCGGGAGTCAGTGCAACTCAGTCCTTGGGCTTGGATCCGGAGGTCGTGCTGCCGGTGATAAAGCATATCATCAGAACACAGAAAGTCAGAGGCTTCGACATCTGCGAGATTTCGCCTCGTTTCGACCAAGATAATACGACGGCAAATTTAGGTGCGGTAATCATTTTCGCACTTGTCAGCACGCTCAGCAAGATGAACGGACTGGACATAGATTTGGACGATATGAACTGGATATAAGCGGATATACCGATATACAGATATACAGATATACGAGTATGGATATGATGCGACTTACGGACAGAAATAAACAGAAGTAAAAGGCAGAAAAAAGCTTAAGATAAAAATAAAGCAGGAAGGCATGTGGTGAAACAGTATGGCAAAGGAACCGATTTTGGTAGTAATGGCTGCGGGCATGGGAAGTCGCTTCGGCGGACTTAAGCAGATAGAGCCTGTGAGCGATAAGGGTGAGATAATTTTAGATTTTTCGCTTTACGATGCGGTGATGGCAGGCTTCAAAAAGGCGATTTTTGTAATTAAAAAGGAGAACGAAGAGGATTTTCGCAGGCTGATAGACGGGGGTGCGGGAAAGTACATTGATGTCGAATACGCCTTTCAGGAGCTGACGGATTTACCGGAGGGTTATAGCGTGCCGGAGGGCAGGCTCAAGCCTTGGGGAACGGCACATGCTGTTTTGGCGGCAAGGCATGCGAAGGACGGAGCAGAGTCGCCGATTGCGGTGATAAATGCGGACGACTACTACGGACCGGGTGCTTTCCAGAGCATTTACGATTTTCTTGTGAATGCCGAGGACGATGAAAAATATGAGTACTGCATGGTTGGCTATAATATAGAAAACACACTGACGGAAAACGGTTTCGTTTCTCGTGGTGTCTGCGAAACTTCAGAAAACGGCAGGCTGACGAAAATCACAGAAAGAACCAAGATAAAATGGCAGGACGACAAAATCGTTTATACCGAGGATGAAGAGAAAAGTTGGAAAGAGCTTGAGCGTGGCACGACGGTATCCATGAACTTTTGGGGTTTCACGCCGTCGATGATGAAAGAGATGGCTGAGGGCTTTTCCGGGGTGCTCGACAGGATTTTGGAAGAAAACCCGCTGAAGGGCGAGTATTTTCTGCCGTCGGTGGTGGACAGACTGATTTGCGAGGGAAAGGCAAGCGTTAAGGTTTTGAAGTCGCAGGACAGATGGTACGGCGTGACATACAAAGAGGATAAGGACAGCGTGGTTTCCGCACTGCAATCGATGAAGGATAAGGGAGAGTATCCCGACAAGCTTTGGAAATGATAGTAAAACATGGATAGTATAGTTAGTAAGGAACAGAAAAGACAGGATTATATATTGACGCTCGCATGCTATGTGATTTGGGGTTTTCAGCCGCTTTATTATGCGATAATGCCGGATACGGACGCAATGTTTTTGCTGATGTCGAGAATTACCTGGGCGTGCATTTTCGTGACGGCACTAGTGCTGATTCAAGGCAGAAAAAAGGAAATAGCCGCAGCTTTCAGAAACAAGGAGCTGATGCTTAAGCATATCGTACCTGCTGCGGTTTTCAATTTTTTAGACTGGGGCATATACATGTGGGCTGTGATGAACGGGCATATTTTGGCGTGCAGCATGGCGTATTATGTGGCTCCGCTGGTCGTTTGCTACTTCGGCGTGATATTTTATAAGGAAAAAATAAGCTGGCAGATGATAGCGGCAACGCTGATAATAGTAGGCGGAGTTCTCTTCGCAGGTGAGGGCTTCGGCAATTCGCCGCTGGTTACGGGAATGCTGATGGTTTGTTTCGCTGCGTATGCGGCGTTCATGAAGGGTGTCAAGGAGGATTCGCCTCTGTGTACGAGCTTGATGCTGCTGCTCGGAACGCCGGTTGCACTTGTGTTTATTCTGATATTCAGAATGGGCGAAAACGGCATGGCGAGTGTGGACTTGGGCGTGCAGGCATTCCTTATGGGTGCGGGAATAGTAACGGTGCTGCCGGTGCTGCTGTATGCGAGCTGCGTCAAGCGTATGCCGATGACCGTCATGGGTTTCATGCAGTATTTGGCACCGACGCTCGGAATCGTATGCAGCCTTATACTCGGCGAAAAAATGGGAAAGAACGAATACATACTTTTCGGCTTCATATGGACAGGAGTGCTGCTGTACAGCATAGTGACAGCGGTGCGGGAAAAACGGGCTAAAAAAAGCAATAATGGGTGAAACAAAATGCAACTGATTTCAGTTGCATTTTTTGAATACTGCTGGTATAATGTAATAAAGAGGTGGTACATATGAGTCAAAAAGAAAAATTGATAAACAGGCTAAAAAAGAAATCCAAAGATTTTACTTTTGATGAGATGGATACATTATTAAAATTCTTGGGATTTGAAATGTACACAAAAGGAAAAACAAGCGGATCAAGAGTTATGTATTGCAAAGAAAACGGATTTAATATTATCTTGCATAAACCACACCCAAATAAAGAATTACCATATTATCAGATAAAACAGATTTTACAGTTGCTAGAGGAGGAAAAATTGATATGAATAATATAATGAGATATAAGGACTATGTTGGATCGGTGGAATTTTCTGAGGAGGATCATTGCTTTTTTGGCAGTGTTTTGGGAATAAGAAGTTTGATATCATATGAAGGAACAGATGCGAGAAGTTTGGTGGAAGATTTTCACAATGCTGTAGACAGCTATCTTGCAATGTGTGAAGAAAAAGGAGAAGCACCGGAAAAAGCGTATAAAGGTACATTCAACGTAAGAGTACCGGCAGAGTTGCACAGAGAGGCGGTACTGTATGGAATCTCACATGATATGAGCTTGAACAAGGTTGTGGAAGAAGCTTTGCAGCGTATGCTTGGCAGCAAAATGTACAGCGGTGCGTCGTTGTTGTGCGAAGAAACATTTGACAGCTATTATAACCAAAACGCAGATTGAAGTCGCCTCTGAGAAGCTAAAGCTTTCTGCGTAGGCTCTTTGCAAGCAAGGCAAGTAAAAACGAAGTTCAAAGCAATAGAATAGTCAAGCATGATTCGGTAAATCGCACTTGACTAAAAAATAAGATATATTATTACTGTGAAAGCAAGGCATAGCTGTATTGCTGCTGTCCTTTATCAGCACACATAGGCATGCAGCAGATACAGGACGAGCAGATGCAGCGGGTAAAACGCATAGAAAGCATATTGGAGTGCTTTGCTCGACACACCCTTTTTGCCGTTGTACAGCCAGATCGGAATCAGTGCGAATGCTGCGAAGCCCTGTGTCTGAAATTCAAAGCTGTGCTCACCGATTATAATCGGAATATATTCACCACGGAACAGCACCATGTTAAATACGACCATGAAGCAAAGCTGCACCGCCCAAGCCAAAGGGAAGCTGCGGCATATGTAAAACATGATTACGGTTAAGACACCGAGAGCACCGTAGTCGCTGAAAGTAATCGCACCGCCGAGGCAGCAGAGTGCCGCAAGGCAAATTCCGCCAAAGACCGCTTTAAGCGTGTGTTTTTCTTTTGCACGATCAAGTGCCTTGACAGCAAGCAATCCGAAAAGCAGCGTGAACATCACGTTTTGATGGAACGGATAAAGCATGGAGCCGCCGTAAACCAAATCGAACGGAATCTCTGAGATTATAGCGAAAATCAGCAGCCTTTTGGCGTAGCGGCGGAAATTCGAAGTGTGCAGAAAACCTTCGGCAATCTGAAAAGCGAAAATCGGGAAGGCAAGTCTGCCGACCCATGTCATCCACATGTTGCCGGGTATTATCGTTGCCCACAGATGGTCGCAGAGCATGAGCATGCAGGCAATAAGCCTGAGCATATTCGAATCCAAAAATTTAATAGACTTTTTCATATCAAAATCCCCCAATTGTTCTTTGCAACAGTATATCAATTAAAATGCAGCTTGGCAAGGATAATGTCGGAAGCTTAAAGAAAAATAAAGACAGCGAGGTAAAGCGTAAATGTACGGAAAGAAAGAAATTATAGATTATCTCAACGAAAACAAAATAGAGTACGAAATTGCAGAACACCCGGCGGTGTATACGGTCGAGGAGGCGGATGCACTGAATTTGCAGCACCCGGAGGCAGGCACGAAAAATCTGTTTCTGCGTGATGATAAGAAACGTCGATACTACTTGATGGTAGCAAGAGAAAATGTGTCGATAAATCTAAAGGAGCTAAGAGCAAAGCTCGAATCAAGACCGCTGACATTCGCATCTGAAAAGGATTTAGTGGCGATCTTGGGACTGATACCCGGAGCGGTAACGCCGCTGGGAGTTCTGAACGATGAAGAACGCAGAGTAGAGGTCGTGCTCGATGCAGCACTCAGCGGTAAGCTGATAGCCATGCACCCGAACGAAAACACAGCAACAATTTGGCTGCAAGAAGAAGAACTCACGAAGATTATAAGAGAACATGGGAATGAAATAAAAATTACAGAGCTGAGTGAGTGAGATGAGTTGAAGCATTTAGCATATGCAATAAAAGAAGAGGTGTGGATATGACGGATGGATTGGAGAAAACTGTGGAAAAAACAGCTTTCAATATTTATGAGGAAATAATGCGGACGACGACGGAGGGGCTTAACTATGGCATGATTTATGTGAAAGAGGACGGCAGCATCGGTGAATATAGCCCGTTGGCAAAAGAAATGATGGGAGTAACGCTGTCCAAAAGCGAAAGTCATGCTGCAGGAAAGATAACAGACGGAGATATAGTAGTTTTTCTGGATAATGATTTGGGGAACGATGACAGCATGAAACCCGAGGATTTGAAGATACTTAACATCGACAGCAAGGAAATAAAAGAGGGCAGTGTGGTCATAGCTGTTGGAGTATATAATAACAAAAGAATTCAGCCTGCATACAGAGCTTTTAACGAATACATACCGGATAATATAATTAAACTGTCACATAGATATCTCGGCTTCAGCATCAATGCATATATAGATTTTGAAAATCGTCGTATGGGAGTATCGGTCAACGGAAAAGAATACTACATGGATTATCTGGAAAGCATTGGATATATTCTGGTGATAGACGGATTAACAGGCAATGTAAAGTTCTTTCAAGCCAAAGGTTATGGCTACAGAGGTGAAGAAGCAGGAGAATTGCTGCGTGGCAAAGCCTTTGTGGGAAAAAATATCCCCGGACAGCTGCAGGAGCTGCTGCCGACGGTGGGTATGAAAGCAGAGGAAATATTAAACGGAGAGTCGTTTCTGAGCGTATTGAAGGAAGTCATGAAAGCGGACGACGGTACACATACGGAAGGCATATACGAAATTTATAAGCGTATGGTATATTGTCGCTTAATAAGAATAAAAAAGCAATGCGAGTATGATGGGGTTTATGTGTTCGTGCAGGACAACGAGGTGGCGGAAAGCAGCGTCGGACAAGCCAATCGATTATCGGAAGAAGTGGAAAAACGTGCACAAAAGAAGAACTTCACACGGAATACAGAGGAGAATTCGGCATTTGCGGGCTTCATAGGTAATTCGCCGGCTATGGAAAAAGTCAAACAGCTTGCCTATAAAGCATCGAAAACAAAGTTTAATGTAATAATCACAGGAGAAAGCGGAACAGGAAAAAGCAAGCTTGCTCGAGAAATACATAACAGCGGAAACTATAAGGGACCTTTTGTCGAGGTAGTGTGCAATGCAATAGCACCTTCTTTGATAGAGAGCGAGCTCTTCGGTTATGCACCGCGAGCGTTTACGGGTGCGGACACAAACGGACGAATGGGATTTTTCGAGAAAGCTAACGGAGGAACGATTTTTTTAGATGAAATCGGAGAAATTCCCCCGGAAATACAGGTTAAGCTTCTGCACGTACTTCAGAACAAGCGTATATACAGAGTGGGCTCGACTGCGCCGATAGATGTTGATGTGAGAGTTATAACCGCAACGAACAAGAATTTAGAGGAGGAGGTAGTAAGAGGAACTTTCAGGCAGGATCTATATTACAGAATCAATGTTTTCCCAATCAATATACCACCGCTCAGAGAAAGAAAAAGAGATCTATACATCTTGGCAAACTCGATATTGGAGGAAATATGCAAAAAATATGACATACAGCCGAAACAATTTTCTGAGGAAGCATTGGATATGATATTGCAGTACGACTGGCCTGGTAATGTCCGCGAGCTTGAAAATATAATCGAGCGTGCAATAACGGTGTGCGACGAAAAAATCGTATATTCGGAGAATTTGATGATAAAGACGGCGGCCGGAGTCAGAATGACGCTGAAAGAAAGACTTGAAGCGTATGAAAAGAATATAATAGAGGACGCACTTTTCAAAAATAACGATGATCGCAGAAAGACCATGGATGAACTCGGCCTTTCGCGAACGGTATTTTATGAAAAACTGAAAAAGTACGATATAAACAAGTAGAATTGTGTATTTCAGCACAGTGCAGTCCTATATTCGGGACGAAAAGTCCTTGGAACTGAACAGCAAAACCTTAAAACGGCCTGAAAGACAGAGTTTTTTACGTAACAAAGAATAAAAACTAAGAAACAAAATTCATGAGAAAATCAAATAACATTGAAATTTCAAGATTCTTTTCGGCATCCGAAAAATGCCGGGGGTGGAAATATGGAATGCTGGCATTGTTTTTGCTTATTAAATCAGCAAAAATATTAAAATGAAAAAACAAAAACGGAGGTCTGAAATGAAATTCTGGAAGATGAACGGAGCCGGAAACGACTTTATTATTGTCAATAATATTGAAGAAAAAATTTCGACGGAAAGATTTTCAGACATGGCGAGAGTTCTTTGCGAGAGACATCTTTCAATAGGTGCAGACGGGTTTATGGCAGTTGAAAAAGCTACGGACGGTGTGGATGCGGATTTTAAGATGTTGTTCTTTAATGCTGACGGCAGCATGGGAGAAATGTGCGGAAACGGTGCCAGATGTATATGTAGGTACGGATATGAGAACGGCCTTTGCGGTGAGTTGCAGCGGGTGGAAACTACGGCGGGCATTGTGACGGGAGCGCGAATTGACAGGCGTATGTATAGGATAAGACTTAATGATCCGAATAATTTGCGATTGGATGAGAAAATCAAGGTAGGCGATGAGGACTACAATTGTTCTTATGTCGAACTCGGGAACCCGGGGATTCCTCACTGCGTGGCCGAAATCAGCGGATTACGGGATTTACCGGAAACGAAGCTGCGGGAAATAGGTCGCAGTCTTAGAAATTATGAGGGGTATCCTAAGGGTGCGAATGTTAATTTCTACGAGATTATTGGATCTGATCATATATTTGAACGTACTTATGAACGAGGAGTTGAGGATTTTACATATGCTTGCGGAACGGGTACAGGCTCGGTAGTGTCGATACTGACACTCAAAGGTGAAGTAAGCGGAAAAGCAGTAAGGGTTGATGTAAGAGGAGGAACACTTCTGACAGACATCGATATAAACGGAGACGAGATAAAAAATATTTATTTAACAGGGCCTACGAATGTGGTGGCTAAAGGGGAAATCACGGACGAGGAATTATAAGAATGATAAGAAAAAGAAAGGAAAAACAACATTATGATTTGTGATAACATTACGGTGAAAGACGGCGTTTTGCACTTCGCAGGACAAAACACAGTTGAATTAGCAAAAAAATACCGAACACCGCTCTATCTTATCGATGAGGATAAGGTACGTGAAAAATGCAGGAGCTATAAAAAAGCTTTTATTAAACACTTCGGGGAGCAGGCACAGCCGCTGTATGCATCGAAGGCGAACTGCTTCAAGCGTTTATATGAAATTATGACCGAAGAAGGAATGGGAATCGATGTGGTATCGTCAGGAGAAATCTATGTGGCAAAACATGCGGGATTCGACCTTTCACAAGCATATTTCCACAGCAACAACAAAACAGATGAAGATATTGCTTACGCAATGGAAAATGGAATCGGATATTTCGTTGCGGACAATATCGAAGAAGTTAAGGCGGTTGAAGCAGAGGCCGCACGCAGAGGCATCAAGCAGAAACTGCTTCTCAGACTTACACCCGGTATCGATCCGCACACCTATGAGGCCATAGCTACAGGAAAGGTTGACTCGAAGTTCGGAACTCCGATAGAAACGGGACAAGCTGATGAAATTGTTGAATTTACACTAAAACAGGAGCATGTTGAATTAGAAGGTTTTCATTGCCATGTAGGATCTCAGGTATTCGGTGAGGATATCTTTGAAAGAGCAGCAGTTGTAATGCTCGAATACATAGCACATATGAAAGAAAAAATCGGATATACCGCAAAAGTTCTCGATTTGGGCGGCGGATATGGTGTTCGTTATACAGAGGAGGATCCGTACCTTGACATAGAAACCAAGGTTGGTCAGGTTGCGGATATTATCAAGCATACCTGTGAAAGACTCGGACTGGAGATTCCTAAAATTCATATGGAACCGGGAAGAAGCATAATTGCGGATGCGGGAATGACATTGTATACTGCCGGAACTGTAAAAGTAATACCGGGATATAAGAATTATGTTTCGATTGACGGAGGTATGCCGGACAATCCGAGATTCGCACTGTACGGCTCTGCATATACATGCCTGCCGGCAAATAAGATGAATGAAGAACGTGATTTCAAATGTTCTGTGGTAGGTCGCTGCTGTGAATCCGGCGATATTATTCAGGAAAATGTTATGATGCCGTCAAGTATCGGCCGCTACGATATCGTTGCCGTATGCACTACGGGCGCATATAACTATGCGATGGCATCTAATTACAATAAGCTGCCTAAACCGCCGATTGTAATGCTAAAGGGTGGTAACGAAAACTATGTGGCAGTAAAGAGAGAGTCGCTTGAAGATTTGATGAGAAACGATATATAGATGATTGAACACAAGTCTGACTAAACGCGTGTTAGGTAAAAGTAAAAACTGCCGCACTGATGCGATTATCCCGAAAAGGAAGAGCAGGTCGGCAGTTTTTCTTTGCGTTTGATGATTTTTCTTGCTTCTTTTCACTTTTGCAAAAAAAATCGCTTGCATTTTCTTTTTTTTGTAGTATAATATTTCAGTACGGTTGTGCCCGTACTATTCTCTGCGACGA
>CAZLTX010000004.1:0-17823 GCA_964562555.1 uncultured Oscillospiraceae bacterium | reverse complement strand
ATAGTTCCTGCTGCCAGCCATGAACAAATCATAGCACCTACGATAGCCAGAATCAACATAGCCTGCATGGATCTGTTGATGGAAGCCAGAATACCCTGTTCCAAATAGTTCCATTTCCAACCGTTGATTACAGCGATGATTGCTGCAAATGCTGCGGCGATAATAAGAGCAATGTGCGGTTCTCCACCGTCGTCAACGATAATTGACCACATTAAAGCGGCAATCATTACTACCATTACAAGCAAGCATTGCCATACCGGAATCTTTTTACCCATAATAAGTCCTCCTCAATAAAAATTAGTTAATTAATAAAGAATGAATTTCGGCAGGCTATATTCGCATATAGCTCTTGCCACTTTCAATTAAACTCCTTTGTGCAAAAAATATCAATACAACTAAAGTATATCCGTCGTATATGCTGCGTCAACTTTCGTATACCCATCTCTTAGCACCGTATTAGCACTTTGTTAACACAATCTTAACACTGCCCTTGAGTTTTGTCAAATTTAAGCCTCGGTATGGATTTATACTGCGGCAGCTCACACTCTCGTTGCACTCTCAGCTCATCTCGGAGCTTTTCGGACTTTCTTATGTACTGCCGCCCGAAGCACTATTGCAAATTATCCGTTTTTTTGATATTCTAAAAGCAAGTTAAAGCTGACTTTACTCGAAAGGAGGACATAGATGCATTCTGCTTTTCATGCATCTTTCTGCTATATAATATGAATACTTTGGAAATAAAACAAGAAAACAAAAACACTGCTGCACTGCCGCAGCAGCACGAAATAACAGCTCCGCACCGACTTTTGGACGCAGCCGGTCGGCTTGTCGAGCCGGGTTACGCAAAGAGTCTGATTGCGGAATATGATCGTTCTGCCATCAAAGCCTCTAAGCTCAGAATAAAAGAATGGGACTACTATCTGATTGCCTGTGATGACTTTGCCCTTGCTCTCACCATTGCCGATAATTCATATATGGGGCTGGACAGCATATCCCTACTGGATTTTCGTATTCCTTGGGAGCACACAAGCAGTCCTATGCAGCTTCTTACTCTCGGCAAGAAAAAGCTGCCGCCTACGAGCAAACTCGGTGATGTCAGCAGCAGCGGCAAGGGCTATGAGCTTTCTTTTGAAAACAACGGTAAATCCCGCACACTTTCATTCCGCATGGAAAAATTTGCGGACGGCAAGCCTATCAGCGGCACCGTTACGCTTGAAGCTCCGGACGATGAAACAATGGTAATCGCCACTCCTTTTGCCGAAAAAGACACGGCGTTTTACTACAATCAAAAAATCAATTGTATGCCGGCTCACGGAAAAGTGCTTTTCGGTGATACCGCCTACGAATTTCCTGAGGGCAGCTCTTTCGGCACACTTGACTGGGGACGCGGTGTGTGGACTTACAAAAATACTTGGTACTGGGGCAGTGCCTCGGGTATGGCTGACGGCGTCCGTTTCGGTTGGAATATCGGCTACGGCTTCGGTGACACATCAGCCGCAAGCGAAAACATGCTGTTTTATGACGGCAAGGCACACAAGCTCAGTCAGGTAAAATTCAACATACCTATGAGGAACCGTACCTACACCACGCACGGAGGCTGCTGCGGCGGTACAAGCGGCAAAACCGTTGATACCGCCGACCTTATCGAGGATTACATGTCGCCTTGGACCTTTACAAGCGATGACGGCAGATTCGAAATGGACTTCGTCCCGATTATCGACCGAGCCTCCTGCACGGATTTGAAACTGCTCTGCTCCGACCAGCATCAGGTATTCGGCAAATTTACAGGTCATGCAGCCCTCGACGACGGAAAAGTAATCGAAGTCAAAGACTTCCTCGGTTTTGCGGAAAAAGTATTCAACAAGTGGTAAAAGCATATAGGAAAAATCGGAAACCTCACAGCTGCTCGCTGCTTGGTTTCCGATTTTTTGGGATGTAATATTTTTTGAGTTTATCTTTGGCTTATTTTACATATACTTTTTCTACATACGAGCTTGTTGCCAGCTTCAGCATTGCACCGTATTCAACTGTGAACGTAACAACGTCGCCCACCTTATATTCCTTATCCGTATGAGTGACATCTAAAATCGTATGGTCTGAGGAACCGCCCATGATTTCAATCTGCTCATCTGTCGGCTTCATTCCGCCGAGATCCGTATCCTGCTTACCTACAGCTATGATTGCACGCTTCATAATGCCTCTGTCCTCATAATACGGCTTTTCTCCGAAGGCATCTACGCCTACCTCGCCGATCGGAAGTGACGGTTTTTCTTTAAGCTCCACTATCTGTGCTTCAAGTGTAAGCGTGTCGTGTACGCAGCCCGGTACTGTTTCGCCGTATGCCGTATCGTTTCCGAGCAGGAAGGATTCTCCGAGTCTGAGGTTGTTAATTCCCTGCGGAAGTCCTTCTTTCCAAATCAGATAGATTGAGCTTGAGTTTCCGCCGGAAACTACCTGCAGCTTGATGTTGAAACGCTCTTCGATTTTCTTTGCGATGGCAGCCAAACCGCCGAGGTTATCCTGCTTAGGTATAATTGCACCGTAGCAGGTCAGGTTAACACCTACACCGTAAAGCTCTATGTTTTCCATGCTCAGAATTTCGGAAACAGCCTCGAAAATAAGCTCCTCTTTCTGATAGAAGATACCCTCTCTGAGGTCGCCCATATCTATCATAAGCAGGATATTGTGCTTAACACCGATTTTCTTCGCCTCTTCATTGAGAAGTCTTATCGTGGAAAGCTCTGAGTTAAAGCTCAGATCAACATATTTCACAACCTCGCTCACTTCGCAGTGCATAGGTATTCTCAAAAGAACGGTTTTCTTGCCGTTTGCTCTTGCCTCATCTGCGTAAGTTTTTATATTTGCCACACGGGAGTCTGCCATAAAATCAACAGCAGGGTGTGTCGCTACCATGTGTGACATCTCGCTGTCTGCACAAAGTCCCTTGGTTACGATCATAAGCGAGCAGCCTGCGTCCTCTTTTACAAGCTTTGCACATGCATCGAGGTTTCCTTTGAGTTTCTTTAAGTCAACTATAAGTCTTGGGTACATAACTTTTCCTTTTCATCCTTTCCGTCGAGCTTGCCCGACTCTTGCCTTTCTTGGCTCTGATTTACCGTTTCAAGCGTAATTTATCCGCTTTACCTTTCGCAGCGTCGCTGCTTACTGCGGTCTTTTCGCATTTTTATCTCTGTATGGGCAATGCGTTCTCGTGCAAGCCCAGCACTCACGATTGCAGTTAGGTCTGCCGTCCACCTCACCGCAGCCTCTCATTACATGCTGTGCGGAATCATATGCGTATGCATCGCTGCTCTTTACAGCGGTCTGCTTTTCGTGATTTTCAACAAGGTCGCTGCCCTTCTTTACAGTGCGGTCATTCAGCAGCGTTTCTGCCTTTGCTGCCTCCACTTCTTCCTTGGTGGCTCCGCCGATTTTTTCTGCGAGTGCCTCCTTGTAGTCCGTAAGGTCGTAGCCCATAGCCTCCATCTCTTCGATGTGCTTTTGGGTTTCTTCTTCCTTTGCCTTGCGTGCAGCAGACAATCTCTGAAGCTCCTCGATGAATGCTGCCTTGTTTACTACATGCTCGTTTTCTTTCAGCTCCGTTCTGAGGCTCTTTGCCAAAAGTCTGATGGCTCCCTGTCTGTGTGTCTTTGAAAGCACGCCGAGTGATGCCATGATATAGTCATTATCTACAAGTATCTTTACGGATTCCGGCGGATAAAGCTTCATTCCTGTTTCGTTGTCCTTGGCGATTTCCTCCATTATTTCCACTCTGTGCGGAAGTCTGGTCAAGGCACCGCCCGTGCCTACGATATATTTTATCTGCGTCAGATCCTTGCCCTCTGCCAAGGTCTGTCTGCCTGTCGGGCCGTATACGTAACGAATCGAGCCTGCGTGACGCTCAACAGCTCTGAGCACAGCCTCCTCTGTAAGTCGCTCTACCAGCTTAAATTCGTCCTCTGTCTTTGGAATTGCCACATATGTTTCGAGCGTTTTGTCGAGGTCTATCTTGAGCTTTTCTTCGCATTCCTTTCTGAGCTTTTCTTCTCCGATAGATTCGATGACCTTCATGCGGTTTACATAAACTCCGAGGTCGCCCTCTACGGTTCTCTTTGCTTTCGGTTCGGGTGCGGTCAAAATTCTCGCAACGGCATCTGAATCCTCCGTTACTGCATGAACGTCCGTCGTCGCACCGCCCACATCTATCGTCATAACATCACCTATGCAGTCATAGAGAAGCTTGGTACATTCCATTACCGCTCCCGGTGTCGGGATAATAGGTCCGTTTACCATGTCACGAACATGCTCCATGCCCGGTGCCTTTGTAATATTATCTTCGAAGGCATCTTGAATAACCTTACGGCAAGGCTCTACATTCAGCGTGTCGATTTTCGGATATACGTTATCCACGAGGTAGAGTCTTTGTCCGCTTTCTTCATCAAAGATAAGCTTCATCTCCTCTTGGTTTTCTATATTTCCGGCATATACGACAGGGGTGTGCAGTCCCATATTTCTGATCATTTCGGCATTGTATATCGCCGTATCTCTTTCGCCGTAGTCAACGCCGCCCGCAATCAAGATGAGGTTCGGATTTATCTCTTTGATTTTAGCAAGGTCGCTTCTTCTCAGTCTGCCGACAGTGATATTGTGAATGATGCCGCCTGCTCCGAGTGCCGCCTCTCTGGCTGCTTTGGCTGTCATGTCGTATACCAGTCCGTGTACCGTCATTTTCAAGCCGCCCGCCGCCGATGAGGTCGCAAGCATTTCGTCATATTCCAAGCTGTCTATTCCCATCTTCCTGCAAAGGTCGTCTATAGCTCCCTGTAGTCCGATACGAACATCTCCCTCCATTACTGAAGTCGGTGCCTGCCCCTGTGCCCAAAATACGGGATTTTCCGTATCCAGATCCTTAAACGCATTCACTACCGTGGTCGTCGAGCCGATTTCCGCTACCAAAACATCTACTCTCATTTATTTCGCTTCCAATACATTGTTGTCAAAACTGCCTAACGCACTTACAATGTATCTTTTCCTTTCTATCAGCCTTCTTCTGTCCGTGACTGATTACGGTAAACCATATGTAAATGGCTTATATATTCAAATTTTGTCAAAAGGCATTTTTACAGCGGCATCCAGGTTCCGACACCTGTTGCCACGAGCTTGCCTGTTTCCTTACAAAACATCTCCGCACGCTGTCTGATAATCTTTCTTCCGGCTTTTACAACGCTTACCTTTATCGTCAAGTGCTGTCCGAAATCAACGGTACGCAGATATGATATGTTCATGTCTACGGTGGTTGCTTCTCCTTCTCCTGCGACGAAGTCCGCCATCACGCCGAATGCCGTATCAAACATTCCTGCCAGGGCTCCGCCGTGTATGCCGCCCCATTCGTTTATCTGCCACTTCTGAGTTTCGAACTCAATCGTTGCACTTTGCTCCTCATAATTGCAGTCTACGAGGCTTGCGTGCATCTGATCGTCAAAGCAACCGTCCTTTCTCGTGAGATATCCGCTGATGATTTCCTGTGCCTGCTTGAGCCATTCTTTCTTGTCCATATTCGTCTACCTTTCCTCTCAAAATATTCTTTCTTCAGCATCGAATAAATAATCTGATCCGGATATCCCCGATCTGATTTATAATATCGCTCACTAGGAGCGTGATATTCAATCTTATTCTTTAGTATACAAGTAGGGGGCGGGGCTGCTGCCCGACCCCCTCAAATTGTTTTGAAATGGTCGCTTCCGCCGCCTCGTGCGTCGAAAGCGTTCTGTTTCACCCATGCATTCACGCAAAGCGAAACAATATTATTTTAGTCTTCCTTTAAGTCTTCAGGTCTGAAACCGTGAGGAACTTCGCCTCTTCTTCTCTGTCTTTCCTGTGCAAGGAATGTAGCAACGTCGATACCGTGGGAGTTTCTGCCGAAGCCCATGTCGATACCTGTCTTAACAGCTTCTTCAGGAATTACCTGAGTACCGCCTGCACAGATGATAACCTTATCACGGATACCCTTTTCAACGCAGAGCTCGTGGATTCTCTTCATGTTCTTGTAGTGAACGTTGTCGTGAGAAATGATTGTTGAAGCAAGGATTGCCTGTGCGTTTTCTTCGATACAAGCGTCAACCATCTTTTCAACAGGAACGGAGGTTCCAAGGTATACGCATTCGATACCCCACTTTTCGATTCCGCCGTGCTTGATGTTGATGATTTCTCTCATACCTACTGAGTGCTCGTCGTCGCCTACTGTACCGCAAACAACCTTCATGTGTTCGTGTCCTTCGAATTCTTCATATAATTCCTTGTCGGACATTACATATGGTTCAGGTGGTACTTCCAGAGTAGTCAGGTCGATATCGAAGTCAACTCTGCCCTTTAACTCGATTCTTGTACCTTCAGCCTCCTGCATAACCTCTGCGGAGATAACTTCAGGGTCAACCAGGCCTAACTTCTTACCTAATTCAACAGCAGCAGCCTCTGCAACTCTCTTGTTTGCAGGGAGCATCATAGTGAGCATGATAACTCTGTCGCCGCACCACTCAACTTCAGGAGTGAGCCATTCGCCTGTTCTGTATTTAGCAACCTTTTCAAGTCTCTTGTTTACATTATCTTCTTCGTCGAGTTCGTCGATGAATACGATCTTGCTTCTGTCTTCAAATGTGCAGCCGCCGATAAGTGCAGCAGGATCTTCAGGATCTCCGCCGTATTGCTGTACGTTGTTGTAGCCGTAGTGAGCAGTAACAGGAGCCATGTAGTCCTCATCTCTCTCGAAAATAAAGCCTGCACCGAAACCGCCGTCGATCTTACGAGCGATACCGTCGCCGTTTCTTTCAGGATACTTACCGGAGTCTACGAAGAAGCCTTCCTGTACAGCGTTGAAGTAGCCGCCTGCTTCGAGGATTTCTTCAACATAGAGAACTGCTCTTTCCTTGAGCTCTCTTGCGTTTTCTCTGAGCGGACCGTCTTTCTTCAGCTCAACCATGTCCATAAGACCGTCTAAACCGATCAATGTCTGCTTAGCTGTATCTGTAGCTTCGATGTTGTAGATGTGCCAAGGAACGTTTCTGCCTTCGTCCGGTGTGATAGTGGACTGAATGTCAGCACTTGTAAGCTTGGAAATGAACATGTTCATTACGTGAGTTACTGTAGCTTCACGAGCGGAGGACTGGATATACTTGGTGTTCATCTGTGCTCTCATCTTGTATCTGCCGCAGAAATCTCTGAGAGCTACTGCATACGGAAGGTCCATATACATGCAAGGAGCAGGTGTAGCTGTCGGAGGAACTGTTGATAATGAAATGTTTTCAGGCTTAATACCAACTCTTTCGGAGAAGTAGGAGTTGATAGCATGCTGAACGATAAGCTCAGGCATTACCTTCCATGCATCTCTTGCAGTTGCGTTAGCGTTGTGAGCACCGTCGATCTGGAGCATTCCTGCCCAAGCCATAACCTTCTTGGATTCGCAAGCGTCTACGAAGGATCTTACCATGTTAACGTCTCTGTAAAGTACGTTGTACTGAGGGTCCTGGTGAGCACCGTTGATACCTTCTTCAGCGAACATAACAGCGATGTCAGGGCCTGCAACGCCGGAGATGTAGGAATGGTAGTTGATTGGACGACCAACTTCATCTTCGATCATGTCGATAGCTTTTCTCTGTGCTCTAACCTGTTTTCTTGTGATAGGAACACCGCCGATACCCTGCGGAGTACCTTCCATAAGTCCGTCGATGTGGGACTGACCCATGTGTCTGATAACCATTAAGTGGTCAGCACCGTGCCATGCTGCCATTCTCATTCTTCTTACGTCGTCTTCAAATCTTCCGGAAGCGATTTCAGTAGTGATCGTCTGCATAGGCTGCGGGTCAATGTTTTCAAGGAACTTAGCAGGAGGAAGAGGAACGGAGTTCTTCAGACCCTTGGAAATTTCGTGATATTCGAACTGTCCGAGGTGCTGATCCTCTGCCTTTTCTCTCCAAACCCAATTTCTTCTTCTCGGTTCGTATTTGTCAAGGTCCTTAAGTAATTCAACTACATCAAGTTTTTCGTTATGCTTTAATTCCATTATTACTTACCTCCCTTGAACGCTTCTGCAACTTTATCCCAGCCTTCGCCCTGTGCGAGCTTGATGGAGGCTTCACGGATAGAGATGTTTTCTAATTTTGATAACTTATAAACGCAGTGTCCTGCACCTTTGCCCATAAGACCGTGGTCCATGCAGTGGTTTACCAGCGGTGTACAGTCAAGGGAAGATACGCCCATTCTGAGTAAAACCGCACGTTCTACGGACGGAGTTGTGTTCTTGTAACCTAATTCTAAGAGCGGCTCGTCAACCTTTGCGATTAACTCCCAGAATCTGTTGTAAAGTTCTTCGTCAGTAAGATTTGCTAAGTGCTGTCTTCTTACTTCGAAATCGTCTGCTCTTTTCATCCTTATATTTCCTTTCATTTAATTATACGGGCTCGGACGCAGGCTCATAAGCATACGCCCAAAGCACGCATATTTTTAATAATTATTCTTACCTTTTACAGTAATCCTTCTGCCTCAAGTGTAGCCTTAACAAAATCTACATCTGTCTTGGTTTCTACAGCTAAGAATTCGAGGTCTGCAGCTGTAGGCTTAACGCCTGCTTTCTTAACAGACTTCTTGATTAAGGACTTTCTGAAATGGTTGATGTCAGCAACCTTGTGCTTCATCAGACCAGGGTTTGCAGGTAAAATCAGGTTTACGCCCGGCTTATCCTCTTCAGCAGGGTTGCCGAAGTGAATGTCGATACCGTTTTCTCTTGCGAAATCAAGCTGAGGCTGAATGTGCTTGCCTGCACCTGTGTATTCTGTTTCGGATACGACTACGATTGCGTCTTCCGGAAGCTCCTGTGCATAGGAGAACGCTGCTGCAAGTGCAGTATTTCCCGCAGGACCTCTTTCGATACCTTCGAGGTTAGCAAGCATTTCTGTCATATACATAACCTCACCCTGAGTTACTGTCAGATACTTATCCATGTATCTGAGCGGACGAGCTGCCGAACGAGGTACGTCGGAGTGGTCAGGGTCTGTAGCGTAAGGAACGCCGAAGCCTGTATGACCTGTAGTGCAGGACTTCTTGTTGAAGTCAGCATCGGATGCCATTGAAAGACCTGTAAGGTCGATGGAAGCTGCAACAACCTCTGCCTTGCAGCCTGCCTTGAGCAGTCCTCTTGCAGTACCTGTTACCATGCCGCCGCCTGCTGTAGTGCATACTACAACGTCAGGATCCTTGCCGAGCTTTTCTCTGCACTGTGTAGCGATTTCATATCCTAAGGTTTCTACGCCTGCGATGCCGAATGGGGAGTACAGAGATGCGTTGAAGTATCCCGTATCTTCCAAAATCGACAGGAATGAGTAGAAGAGCTCAGGACCTACGGTAAGCTGAACAACCTCTGCACCGAGTGCTTCGCACTTTCTTGCTTTTTCAACGATTTCAGGTTGTCCTACACCGTGGGAGTCGTAGCATTCCTGAACGATGATGCAGTTAAGTCCCTGCATTGCAGCCTGAGATGCAACAGCAGCACCGTAGTTACCGGAGGTTGCAGCCATAACGCCCTTATATCCTAATTTCTTTGCGTGTGCAACAGCACAAGCTGCTCTTCTGTCCTTGAAAGAACCCGATGCGTTGCAAGCTTCGTCTTTAACGAAAATTCTTGCACCGTAGCCCGGCTTAGCATATTTACGAGCGAGCTTGGTTACGTTTCTGAGTTCAAGCAGCGGTGTGTTTCCAACGCCGTGAAGTCCCTGGATTTTTTCGATTTCATCGAGTGTGTAGCCTGTGGATTTCATCAGTGCATCATAATCGAAGGAAATCGGAGAAGTTTCGAAATCTGAATAGTCAAGTCCCAAAGCTTCCTTTTGAATTTCGTTGGATCTGCCCATTACGGACTGATAGTCTTTTGCAAGTGTCATTATTCTTCACCTCCGAAATTCATGATTTCTCTCAGCTGTCTGTCAATCTCAATGATTTCAGGCACGAATTTGCCGTAGCTGTGAGTATAATACGGTGCTTCATCGATCAAAGTACCCTTTTCCAAACGACCAACTGCAGTCTTTACCGTAACTTCGTCACCTACTGCTGCGGTTTCGTCCTGTAAATAGCCCTTTGTCCATTGCTGAAGGTCGCACTTCTTAGTATCGTCAGGAAGCTTTGCTGTTCTTTCTTCTGCTTTCAAAACGATGCTGTGGATACGAACCCAATCACCTTTTTTAGCCATTTTGTTTATCTCCTTTTGTCTCAATATAATTTTCGCACAAATGCCGGAAAATTATTAAACGAGCTTCTTGTTTTCCTTAATGAGATCTCTGAAGTCGCCCATGATTGCATGAGGAACAGGGATGTCAAGCATAGTGATAAGACCTGCGTCTGCGTTGATGCAGTGAGGAATGCAGTTCATGATCATAGCCATAGTTCCGATACCGCCTTCGATTTCCGGTGTGTTAACCATGTTTACAGGAGGAACGGAGTCAAGGATTACATAGTCACCTGTGTGAACGCCAACCTGTTCAGGTTCGATCTGCTGAGGGTGATCCATATCGATTCTTCTAACGCCGTCGATGTCAACCCAACCCTTCATAGCAACGCCTGCAACCTGTCCTGCTGCTGCGAAGCCGTAAGGTGACTTTCTGTCAACATCTGTTACGATTGGTTCCATGTCCTGACCGAATTTGTCCCATTTCCAGCCGAGAGCGTCACAGATCATCATTGTGGATTCTGCGAAACCAACGTGTCCTGCCATAGTGCCGTTAGCTTTTCTTTCGTTGAATTCTTCAACGGAGATGCCGATACCCTGTTCTTCCATAACAGCCGGTCCGAACGGTGACAGGGAGTTAACTCTTCTGGAAGTTACGTGGTTAACTTCTTCGCAAGCAGCAGTCCAAAGAACTACTAACAGGTCCATGATAAGACCAGGGTTGATACCTGTACCCATTACGGATACGCCGTTTGCCTTAGCGATTTCGTCTAACTTCTTAGCGAGTTCAGGTTCCTGAGCCTGCGGATAAGCCATTTCTTCTGCGGAAGTGATAACGTTCATACCTCTTTCCATAACGAATACTAACTTATCATATACATCTTTTGTGAAAGAATTTGTGCAAACAACTACGATGTCTGCTGCACCCGGCTTGATTACTTCTTCCGGAGTTCCTACGATAACATCTTCTCTGTCGCCCTTAACGATTCCCGGAACTACATCATATAAGCTCTTGCCGATCTTGTCGCCGATATCGATAGCACCAACGATATCAACACCTTTTTTCTTTGTGAGCATCTTGCCAATGCCGCCGCCCATAGCACCGAGTCCCCAAAGGATTACTTTTACATTTTCCATTTTAATTTCTCCTTTTCAAAACAATATTTGTTCTTATTGAACCATGCCTATATATTAAAGCAAAAGCCGTGCCATTATGCGAGCTGAATATTGTATACATTGCTGCCTTCTAAATATTATTATGCACAAATTTTTGAACATTTTATCCTTTTATTATGTTAAAAAGCACAAAAAATCATGCCTCGTTTTGTCCGAATTGTATGTAAAATCCAATTTCATCAAAATCGGGCGTGTTTTTCCGCCTTTAGACGCAAAAAAACTTGCACTATTGCCGCAAGTTTTTTTGCACTATGTCATGTTTTCTTCTTTCCAGCTTATTTTATCTCGAAAACATGGTATTTTTTCAGCTTGTGCTGCAAGGTCTGACGCTTGATTTGCAGGGCTTCGGCGGCTTTTGTGATATTTCCGTCGGATTCGACCATCGCCGCCTTTATTATCTTTTCTTCTATCGTGTTAAGGTATTCGTCCAGCGGCATTTCTGCGTCGTAGTCTATATCGTGAACGGCGGCTTTCTTACCGGTTTCGGGCATACTCAGCAGCTTTTCCGTGAGCACATGCTCTTTTTCCGCCATCGAAACGGTCTGCTCGATGATGTTTTCGAGCTCACGGACATTGCCCGGGTAATCGTACTTTTGAAGTTTTCTTACCGCCTCGTCCGAAACCATCCACAGCTCTTTTTCAAAGCGTTTATTGTGCTTTTCAAGAAATCTTTCCGCAAGCACCGGTATGTCATCGGGGCGTTCTCTTAGCGACGGTATCGAAATGTTGATGACATTCAGTCTGTAGTACAGGTCTTTTCGCAGCTTGCCCTGCTCTATGAGCGTTTCGGGTGCCTCGTTCACCGTCGCGATTATCCTGACTCTGATCGGAATGTCCTTGTTGCCTCCGACTCTTCGTACATAGTTTTCCTGCAAAACTCGCAGCAGCTTGCTTTGCAGCTCATACGGCATCGCACTGATCTCGTCCAGCAGCAGGGTTCCGCCGTTTGCCTGTTCGAACAGACCGGCTCTGTCAACAGCTCCGGTGAAGCTGCCCTTGGCTGTTCCGAACAGAATTCCCTCAAGCAGGCTTTCGGGAATTGCGGCACAGTTCTGTGCCAGAAACGGCTTGTCCTTTCGTGGTCCGCCGTAGTGAATACTCTGTGCGAACAGCTCCTTGCCTGTTCCTGTTTCGCCGTATATGAAAACACTCGCATCGTTTTTTGCAGCTCTTTTTGCTCTTTCTACCGCCGCCTTGAATTTGGGATTTTCACCGTAAATGTCATCGAAGGTGTATCTCCTGATTCCGCTGAAACCGTTGGAATCACTGTCTAACGCTCCCTGTGTTTCGGTGTGCGGCACCGTTTTTTCCAGCTTGTCCTCCTGTAATCGCAAGAGATTGTCTGCCATTTTGCGAATGTCCGTTATGTCCTTGGCTACCTCTACCGCTGCGACAGCCTCTCCGTCAACAACGATAGGAATGGTGCTGTTTATAGTCGTTATTTCCTTGCCGTACAGGTTTTTGTACGACTGCTGTTTTTTCAGCGTTGCCTCTTTCTTCGTCAAAGCCTTGAACATCGTGCTTTCGCCCATGTGAAAATCCGGGAACGCCTCGTGGAACTTCTTGCCGAGAATGTCGTCCATATTCACCTTTTCCATAGATGCCATAGCCTTGTTGTAGTAAATGCCAACGCCCTCTTTGTCTACTATATATACGCCCTCGTCTATCAGCTCGATCAGAGCCTCTATTATGCGGTGGTAATATTCTGCTTTCATCTGTCTGTCCTTTCTGGATATCCCGTCGATCTTCTGAAAACATTCTAACACAAAAAAACAGGCAGTGCAAACTTTTTTGCACCGCTCGATGCGGATTATTAAAACTGTCCCGTGTTTTCAACACCGTTTTTCACAAAATTCCTCTTGTTTTTCGCCCGAATTTCACAAAATTCTTTTTCCTGTTTTTTATTGCACTTGCTGCCCTTAAAATAGTATAATTAAATCAGCTTAACTTATATTCAATATTCTATTTAATGTTAAAGCAAGATGTATTTTAGATTTTAACAGAAAGTGAGGCTGAAATGTTCAACAAACACGATATATCAAGAAACGCCTGTCAGCTCTTCGGGGGACAGGCTCGCTGCGGCTACGACTGGTGGTGGCATTCGTTTACGGGCAGGCACGAAAATACGGGCGAAGAAAAGGCTTTCTTTATCGAATACTTCCTCTGCAATCCCGAAAGCGGAGGAGATGCACCGGTGCTCGGTCAGCTCGAAGAAAACAAAGCGTCCGGAACACGTCCGTCCTATCTCATGGTCAAGGCTGGCTCTTGGGGAGAAGATGCTGCACAGCTGCACAGGTTTTGGGGTTGGAATCAAATAAATGTGGATTACGCCGTTCCGTTTTCCGTAAGTGCCGATGACTGTTTCTGTACGGAAACTCACACGCACGGCTCTGTACAGGTTTCTGAAGATGATGCTGCCAATCACCCCGAGTTCCTGTGCCAGTCCGGGGAAATGTCTTGGAATTTGGACATAGACAAGAAGATTTCCTTTAATGTCGGCTACGGTGCCGGCTCGCTTTTTCGCAAATTGCAGCTTTTCGAAATGTTTTGGCATGTCGAGGGTATGAAAACCGCATACAGCGGCGAGGTTTTTTGGAACGGCGAGCGTTACATAGTTTCACCCGAAAATTGCTTCGGCTACGCCGACAAGAACTGGGGCAAGAATTTCACCTCTCCGTGGGTATGGCTTTCGTCAAACAATCTGACCAGCAAGCTCACAGGCAAAAAGCTTGAAAACAGCGTCTTTGACATAGGCGGCGGCTGTCCTAAGGTTGGTCCTGTTCCTTTGAAGCGTAAGCTTTTGTCTGCATACTGGCACGAGGGCAAGGCGTATGAATTCAACTTCTCCAAGTTCTGGACCTTCACACGCACTCAGTTCAGCTGCAAAGAAACCGACACTCAGATTATATGGCACGTGGAGCAGCGTACTTGGCGAAACCGCATGGTTACCGATATAAGCTGTGAAAAGAAAGACATGCTGCTCATTAACTACGAGGCTCCTACCGGTGAAAACCGCCACAACCGTCTTTGGAACGGCGGCAACGGCAAGGGGACCGTCAAGCTTTATCACTGCGGAAAGCTCGTGGACGAGGTCATCTGCGAAAATGTAGGCTGTGAATACGGCGAATACGATAAATTCGACGAATATGACGCTTAGCTTAGCCGTTTGAAATTTTACGATTTAAGGAGGTAATTTACATGAACGAAGTTTTAGAAAAAATCAAGTCAAGAAGAAGCATCAGAAAGTATAAAGCTGAACCTGTTCCTCAGGAGCTGCTCGACCAAATCATCGAAGCGGGGCTTTCTGCTCCGAGTGCAAGAGGCTGTCAGGATACCATAATCGTGCAGCTTACAGAACCGACTCTCAGAAACGAGCTTGCGGATAAAAATCGTCAAATCGCAGGAATGCCCGAAGGCATCGATCCGTTTTACGGTGCTCCCGCAGTACTCATCGTGCTTGCAAAGAAGGACAGTCCTTTCGGCACATATGACGGCAGTCTTGTAATGGAAAATCTTATGCTCGCAGCACACGCACTTGAGCTTGGCAGCTGCTGGATTCACCGTGCTTACGAGGAATTCGAGAGTGACTGGGGCAAGGCATTTTTGCATTCACTCGGCATAGACGAAGAATATGTCGGTATCGGTCACTGCATCGTCGGCTACATCGACTGCGAATACCCGAACCCGCCGGAAATCAATGACGGCAGAGTTTACTACGCAAAGTAAGGCAGCAAGCGGCAAGAGGCTATGATCAAAAAGATTCAAGGCATTGAAATTGATGTTATCCGAAAAAATGTGAAAAATATGAACCTGTCGGTTTTGCCGCCGGACGGCAGAGTGCGTATATCCGTGCCCTTTGGTGTTTCCGACCGTCGGGTCGAGGCGTTCGTCGAAAGCAAGCTTGCGTGGATTCTCAAGCATCGCAAGCTTGTTATCGACCGCAGCTCCGCACCTACAGCAGGCGGCGAGAGCTGCGGCGGCTTAGGTTCGAGCCGCTTCAGTCCCAAGACCGAAGCCGAACACCGAGCTCTGATTGCCCGATACCGCCTCACGCTCACGCCGCTGATTGAAAATTATCTCACGCTTTGGGAGGCACGCACAGGTCTTTACGCCGATAAATGGCAGCTTCGTGACATGAAAACACGCTGGGGGAGCTGCACGCCCCGAACGAAAAGCATACGCTTCAGTGTATGGCTTGCAGAGAAACCGCCCGAGCTTATCGAATACGTGGTGCTTCACGAGCTTGCACACCTCAAGCTTCCCAACCATGGTGAGGAATTCAAAGCTTTTTTGTCGCAGTATATGCCCGACTGGCGTGCTCGCCAAAAACGGCTGAACGGGAAATAAGGCGAAATTTTCGCAACACATCGCCTTGCAATGCAAACTTTACTTGAAAAATCTCTCGATTTCTGTCATAATGGAAAGGCGGCAGCTGCCGCTTGAAAGGATATCAAATTATGAGATTAAGAAAAGATTCTGATGAAATGCTTGAAGATGAAGTCCTGCTGATTGCAAATGTTTCGGACGCACTGGCACACCCTGCCAGAATTCGTATGTTCCGTTACATAATGCAGGCAAATCGTGCGATGGTAACCGTCTGCAACAAGGACCTCGTAGAGCACTTCGACTATGCACAGGCAACCGTATCACAGCACATGAAAAAGCTTGTGGACTCGGGTTTGGTGGAAATCAAGAAAAAGGACAAATTTTCCTACTACTATGTGAACCTCGGTATGCTGATGCAGTACCTCAACGCTACCAAAAAGTTTTCGGTACAGTAGCCGGATGGTGCAATAAATATATGAAGTGATAAGCCCCTTGCGTGCATTGCAAGGGGCTTTCGACATTATTTCAAGCTTTTGTTATTTGACCGGGATTTCCGTCTCTCCTATTTTAACCGCTTTTACATCATCGACATCTATCGGCATAGCAAGCTGATATTCCATGCCCCAGCAGCCGTCTGCCATCCGACTGCCACTGCCGCCGCTGATGCCCACCTCATGTCCGCCTCTGAGAATAATTCTCGGTGTTTCCTGATGCACTCGTTCATCTGTACAATTTTCACCCGGCTTGATGTGGAAACAGATATTTACTGCATTCAGCTCAAGCTCGCTGACCGTACAGCTTATCTTTTTTCCGTCCGTGTCACTTGTGCTGATTTTACAGCTGCCCGCCGTAAGTATTTTGCCCATTGTTTCCTGTGAAATCTCAAACTCAAAGCTCCACTCTCCCGCCTTTAATAAGCGACTTTCATCTGCATGGAACGGATTTTCTGTCAAATCGCCTAAAAGCATTTCAAATCTTATCTTGCTCTCCGGCTCCTTTTTCAACAGAGCAGAGTCAAGGCTGCCGTCAATCAAAACCTGGACGGTTTCTCCGTTTTCTGTGGTCTGCGTCGATACGCTCCAGCCGCCTGTAAGCTCTGTTCCACTTTCGCTGTACGCTTTCAGCATAGAATTGTCAAAGGCATTATGCTGCTCTTTGTCGAATTTCATACCGTCTACATTGACCAGCATCCAAAAGCTCCCGTCGCTGTAAGCTATCGAATCCAAGGTTGCCGTCACTCCGTCCACTGTTTGCTTTAGATTGAGCGGTGTCGTCAGGCTGCTGATAACACCCATCTGCTCGACAGTCATCTCCTCGCCGTTGCCGGCCTCCCACAGTGACTCGAACCAATCGCCCAGTCCGCCGGCGGAGGATACCGCAACTGCGGTTCCCGTTATCAATACCAGTATCAAGCAGCACACCATCGCCGCAGAAAATCTTCTGCGTACACCGGGTGCTCCGAAAGCACTCTTTTCCCCTGCCTCATTGTCTGACGGAATGTTCAAAATCTTCCGTCTTGTTTCCTCCGAAACACGCATTTGTCCGAAGGTTTCCGTATATATATTTTTCCCTCTCTCGTCCGTCATTTTGCTTCCTCCTTCAAAGCCTCCTTGAGCTTATCACGACCCCTTGCAAGCTGCGTCTGAACCGTCGATACACGCCGTCCCAAAATTTCACCGATTTCCTTGACTGAATAACCCTCGAAATAGTACAGATACAGCACCACTCGATATTTCGGTGCAAGCTCCGCCACCTGCCTCAGCAGACTTCTTTGCAAACTGTCCTCTGCCGCAAAGCCCCTCGCTGCCTCATCAAGCTCCGCCTCACGCTTTTTCCATGGCGAGGCGGCAATCCTCTTCGATTCGTTCATCGTCACCCTGATGAGCCAGTGCTTTGCGTGCTGCTCGCTCTCGAATACAGGTGCACTTTTGTACAGCCTCAGCATCACATTCTGCACCGTATCCTCCGCATCGCTTCGGTTTCCGACAACATTCAACGCAATTCGGTATACCATATCCATATATGCCTCTGCCAGAGCCGTAAACTCCTTCTCATTCATCATCGTCCATACCTCTGTGTTTGTTTTGAAAAGCCTTTCACTGATAATACCC
>CAZLTX010000003.1:10823-18095 GCA_964562555.1 uncultured Oscillospiraceae bacterium | reverse complement strand
AGTTTATTCTATTGATTTGAGCGATTCTGCCATGTTGATTTTTTCAAGTCTGAAGTACATGGCAAAGTTGACTATAAGTGCGAATACGAAGGTCATCACTATTGAAAGCAGATAGCTCATAGGCTCGATATGTATGTCAAAGCTGAGCAGGTCTATCTGTATTTCGTTCATCACGAAGGAATGGAACCACTTGCCCACAGGAATGCCGACCAGAGCCGAAATCGCCGTAAGCACCAGATTTTCACGGAAAACATATGCATTCGTTTCGCCCGGATAAAAACCGAGAACCTTGATTGTGGCAATCTCACGAATACGCTCGGTGATGTTGATATTCGTGAGGTTGTAGAGCACGATGAATGCAAGTGCACCCGCACATGCCATTACCAGTGCGATTATATAGTCGAGGCTTTCCATCATGTTGTTTACACGGTCACGCATGTCCTGAGTTATGTTTACAGCGGAAACATGGCGAGCGTCCATAAGCTTGGCAGCCTGTGCGTGATAATCGACATCGGAGCCGTCGGAGCTTTCATGTGCGATAACAAAGGCTGTATTTACCTCTGCATCTCCCCAGCTACGCTCGTAGGTATCGAAAGTAACATAGACATAGTTATATACGTGGTTTTCGCACATAGCAGTGATGTCAAGCTTCATTTCTCTCATGTCGCTGTCGTAGACGGTCAGAACATCGCCCGTCTCAAGACCGAGAGTTTGACCGAGATTTTCGTTTATCACGCAGCTTCCGTCAGCCGTCGGATAGTCGAGCGGTCCGTCCTCGTTTTTAAGCGTTATGAAATCCGAAATCGGGTCATCGGGATCTGCAACTATCATATTGACCGATTTTATCTGTGAACCCACATGTGCATCTACAGAGAGCGTGTTGAGGAAGAGAGAGGATTTGGCATATTCGCTGTTCTTTTCGGTGAACTCAGCCTCTTCATCTTCCGTAAGTCCCTTGTCAAAGGTCACACTGTAATCGTTGTGGAAAATTTCATCGTACTGCACAGTGATAACATTTTTGATTGAGTCCGAAATACCCATGGCTGTGATAAGCAGAGCCGTACAGCCGCAGATTCCCAAAACCATCATCAAAAATCTCTTCTTGTAGCGGAAAATATTTCTCAGGCAGACCTTGTGCAGGAACTTAAGTCTGTTCCATACGAAAGGAATACGCTCGAGCAAAATTCGCTTTCCGAGGGCGGGAGCCTTCGGTCTGATAAGCTCGGCAGGGACGTTGGAAAGCTCCGCATAGCAGCAGAATATCGTTGTGCCGACACAGCAGAGTATCGCAGCCGCAATCGACAAAGTACCAAGTGCAGGATTAAGGACAAATATCAGCTCGGCGAAATCGTACATCATGCCGTATGCCGTCCAGATAACATCGGGGAAGAGGAAGGAGCCTCCGAAAAAGCCTATCAGTCCGCCGGCAAGCGATGCACTTCCCGAATAAAATACATATTTGCCGAGAATTTTTCTTTTGCTGTAGCCCAAAGCCTTCAGCACACCGATTTGAGTACGCTGCTCGTCTATCATTCTGGTCATCGTGGTCATGCATACCAGTGCTGCCACGAGGAAGAAGAAAACAGGAAAGACTCTGGATATGGAGTCAACTATGCTCGTGTCATTGTCAAAGCAGACATAGCCGATGTTGGTATCACGTCCGAGCACATAGGTCTTAGGATTTTCAATGTCGTCCAGTTCCTTGCGGGCGTCGTCAATCTCAGCCTCTGCGTCCTTGAGCTCCGCACGTCCGTCCGCAAGTTCCGTGCGTCCGTCCGCAAGCTCGTGCCTTGAATTCGCAAGCTCCGCACGACCTTCCGCAAGCTGCTCGTAGCCGCGGCGTATCTCAAGCTCGCCGTCACGAATCTGCTGGTATGCTGCACTAAGCTCCGATTCTGCGGCTTCAAGCCCTGCATCGGTTTGAACCTTTGCGGCATTATATTGAGCGAGTGCTGCGTCATATGCCTGAGTACCGAAAAGCTCGTCAATCTGAGCCTTTTGAGCTATGAGCTGTGCATATGCCGCATCTTTTTGCTCGTTAAACTCGCTTAAAGCCTTTTCATATTCGGCTTTTGCTTTTTTAATATCTGCGGAGGCATCGTCAAGCTTCTTTTGGTTGCGTCTGAGCTCGCTTTCACCGTCCGAAAGCTTTCTTTCACCGTCAGCAAGCTCGTCTTCGGCATCCGAAAGCTCGGCCTTCGCATCGTCAAGCTTGTCCTCTGCATCGGAGAGCTTCTCGTTTGCCTCATCGAGAATTTCGTCGTAACGGCTGCTCGCACAGCCCTCCAAAGCAGCTTCGAGCTTCTTTTCCATAGCATCGGCATTCTCGTTATACTCGTCGGAATATACGAAGCCCGGCTCGTCCAGGGTTACATAGATTTCGGTGTAAACCTCGCTGTCCCAGCCGTCAAGCGGAATGTAGAAGTAAGCACTTACGCTGCCGTTTCCGAGTGAGGTGGAGCCGCGTTCGAAATTAAGATACAGAGGAGACTCGCAAAGCCCGACAATTTCATATTCCTCGTGTGCGAACAGCTCACGTGTATCCTTTTTGTTAGTGTCACATATCTTGATTTTTTTGCCTATATCGCTTTCCGTGAAGTATCTGCCGTCAGCGACACATTCATTCGAGGCAGCGGGAAGCCTGCCCGCATCGAGTGCGGGAGTGTTCATATCGTCGATCAGAGCATGGAATTTTGCGACCGATTCACTGTCGTTATCGGATACGGTAAAGAGTGCGTCGGAGGAATAGCTTCCTCTTGCACTGTCGATTCCGTCCATGCTTTGAAATTTTTCTACGTCTTTTTCCTCAAGACCCAGGGTGGAAACCAGCTCGAAATCGAAAAAATGATTTTCGCTCAAGAAGTTGTCGGCAGTAAGCAGAAACGCTTCCTTACATATTTTAAGACCGCAGAAGAAACCTACGCCGAGTGTGCAGATTGCCAAAATCGCAATCCAGCGGCTGAAGCTCCCGCGAATTTCCCTGAGTGTGGATTTTCTCATGGCATTTTTCATTCTGAGTGTACCGCCTTTCCGTCTTTACCATTCGATGTTTTCGACAGGAACCTTGTTTGTGTTGAGCTCGACTGACGAAACAGTACCGTTTTTGACATGGATTATTCGGTCTGCCATAGGCGTGATTGCGGTGTTGTGCGTGATTATGACCACTGTCATGCCTGTTTCTCGTGCGGTATCCTGGAGCAGCTTGAGTATGGATTTGCCTGTGTTGTAGTCCAGTGCACCGGTCGGCTCATCGCAAAGCAGGAGCTTGGGATTTTTGGCAAGTGCTCTGGCTATAGCAACACGCTGCTGCTCGCCGCCGGAAAGCTGTGCAGGGAAATTGTCAAGTCTGTCGGAAAGCCCCACCTTGATAAGAGCCTCCTTTGCGTCCATGGGATTTTTGCATATCTGAGCGGCAAGCGAAACGTTTTCGAGTGCCGTAAGGTTCTGAATCAGATTGTAGAATTGGAAAACAAAGCCTATTTCGTGACGGCGGTAGGTGGTCAGCTCACGTGAGCTGTATCCCGAGATTTCCTTGCCGTCCAAGAAAACATGTCCCTCGGTCAGTGCGTCCATACCTCCGAGTATATTCAAAAGTGTGGTCTTGCCGGCACCCGACGGTCCGACAATCACGCAGATTTCTCCTTTTTCTATTTCGAAAGAGGCATCTCTGAGTGCCTCGATGGTGACCTCACCCATGTGATATGTTTTCTTAACATGCTCAAAATTAACGAACGCTGTCATTTTCCGAATCCTCCCAATCATAAGCTGCAACTGTAATTTGATTTATCTTTCATTATATCACATTTTCCGCAATATTAACAGATGAAATCTTCGTTCAGAAAATTCAAAATGCAGTTTTTGGTTGTGTATTTTGCGGAAATAAAGTATACTATACATAGCTGTAAGTAAAAACGCTTTACAGTTATGAAGAAAAAGAAAACGAAAGAGGAAAGAAGTTTAATGAATTTTGATATGAGAGAAGAAAAGCAAAATATGAACGAGGCTGCGGGCGTAATCGTGGCAGCTTCACGCAACAAGCATAAGATAGAGGAGATAGCGGCGATTACCAAAAAGTTCGGCATGGATCTGATTTCGAGGGATGATGCGGGCGTTCCGCCGTTTGAAATAGAGGAGGACGGACAGAGCTTCGAGGAAAATTCTCTGAAAAAAGCAAAGGAGATAATGAAGGTATGCGGCAAGATCACGCTTGCCGACGATTCCGGATTGATGGTAGACTACCTCGGCGGAGCACCGGGGATATATTCGGCACGTTTTGCGGGAGAAAATGCGGACGATGAGAAGAACAACGCAAAGCTGCTCGCACTGCTTGACGGCGTGGAAAACAAGGAGAGAACGGCAAAGTTCGTATCGGTTATCACTATGGTATATCCGAACGGAGATGTCATTGTTGCAAGAGGTGAGTGTGCAGGAAGAATCCTGTGCGAGCCTGCCGGAGAAAACGGTTTCGGCTATGATCCGCTTTTCGTGCCTGAGGGCTGCGACAAGACCTTCGCACAGCTCAGTGCCGAGGAAAAGAACGGCATAAGCCATCGTGCGGCAGCACTCAGAGAGCTTGAGAGGCTGCTCGAAGAAAGGAAAGAAATGAATGCTCAGGAAGATTAAAAAGAGCCACAGCGATGCATTAGCCAGAATCAAAAAAATGTTGATTTTGGGCATACAGCAGTTTCGTGACCCGTATTATCAAGGCGTAGCGGCACAGCTTGCATTTTTCATGTTCCTGTCGATTTTGCCGACATTTATTCTGCTGTCACAGATATTGGGATTTTTTGATCTTTCACTTAAGAGCATAGAGCAGTTCGTAGATGTAAATATCACAGGTGAGGGTGTCGATACGCTGATGCATATGCTTAATTATTCGCCTGCGGGCATTAACAGTGTGTTCCTTGCGATTACGGCAGTTTGGGCGGCATCACGAGTTCAGTTTGCGATGATAAGAGTTACCAATTATACGCTGACAGACGGAGATATGACGGGCGAGGGCTATGTGAAGGACAGACTTCGCTCCATCAAAACGATTTTGATTACGGTGTTTACGATTGCATTCTCGCTTATAGTTTTGGTATACGGACCTATGCTGCTGAAACTGTCCTTCGGCAGGGTTGTCGGAGCACAGATAGCAGATGCGGCATGGATGGCACTCAGATGGCCGCTTGCGGCAGCTCTGTATTTCCTAATGATTTCATATAACTACTATGTACTTCCGACAGTGAGGGTACGCTTTAGGGATATAGTTCCCGGGAGTATTTTCGCATCGGTGGGTTTCTTGGTGGTAACTTATGGGTATAATATTTATACGAAGCTCAGCGGCAGCTACAATATTCTGTACGGCTCGTTTTCGAACATAGTCGTGCTTATGTTTTGGTTTTGGTTCATATCGTGGGTACTCTGCCTGGGAGTGACCGTCAACCGTATGTGGTGGGCGACCAGAAAGGAAGGTGCGGTACCTATAGCACCCGAGGCGATTGCAAAACGCAGACAAGCAGGATATTAGAGTATATACTGAACAGGCTTAAAACAGAATTAAAAAGGATTTGAAAAGGATAAACAAAAAGACGGGGGTAAGCTTATGACAAAGAAAGTTCTGATTATCATGAATCCGTGTTCGGGTACAAAAAAAGCAAACAAGTATCTGACGGATATCGTACACATTTTTACCGTAAACGATTACATTCCTACGGTTCTGACCACGACCAAGAGGGGCGACGGCAGACTGTATGCGAGAACCTATGCGAAAAAGGTTGACCTTATAGTGTGCATAGGCGGCGATGGCACCTTCAACGAGGTCGTTTCGGGCGTTATTCAAAGCGGCGTTCGTGTACCTATAGGCTATATTCCGGCAGGCAGTACCAACGATTTTGCAAACAGCCTGCACCTTTCTAAGGACATTGTCAAGGCGGCGAGCGATATCGTGCAGGGAGAGCCTGTATCCTTTGACATAGGAATGTTTAATGACAGAATTTTTTCATATGTGGCATCGTTCGGGGCATTCACAAAGTCCTCTTATGCGACACCTCAGAATGTAAAAAACGCACTGGGGCATCTCGCATATGTGCTTGACGGCATAAGCAGCATCGCGTCGATCCGTTCCGAGCATATGGTGCTTGAAATCAACGGAATGAGATACGAGGACGACTATATTTTCGGAGCTATAAGCAACTCCACATCTGTGGGCGGAGTTCTCAACCTCAAGCCTGAAATGGTGGATATGAGCGACGGTGAATTTGAGGTGCTGCTCGTAAAATCGCCGAAGGATCTCGTGGAGCTGGCATCTATCGTACACCTTTTGACCACGCAGAATTATGAGGACAGCATGCTGACCTTTATAAATGCGAGCGAGGTCATCATTCATGCCGACCAAAATACCTCCTGGTCGCTGGACGGCGAATATCAAGAGGGCGTAGAGGAAATCAAGGTCGTAAACCTGCATCAGGCTATAGATCTGATGATGAACGGACATTTCGGCAGGAGAAGATAGTATGAGTCAGGCGTTGATTTTGGCATTCCTCTTTTTCATGGGGTGCATAATAGGTTGGGGTCTTGAGGTATTTTACCGAAGATTCAAAAAGTCAAATACGAGCCGCCGTTGGGTGAATCCGGGATTTTTGGTTGGGCCGTATCTGCCGCTTTACGGAGTCGGCTTGTGCGGACTTTATCTGCTCGCCTCGCTTGAGGATACCGCACTGATTCAAGAAGTCACGGTGGGCAGCAAGCTGATACTCTTTTTCGTGATGGCAGTCGTTATGACGTTGGTTGAGTACATAGCGGGAGTTATTTTTATCAAGGGTATGCACGTGCAGCTTTGGGACTACAGCAACGAAAAGTTTAATTTTCAAGGCATCATATGCTTGAGGTTTTCGATATATTGGGCACTTTTGGGAGCACTTTACTATTTCTTGATACATCCACGCATTTTGGAGGCACTGGAATGGCTGTCGCACAATCTGCAATTTTCTTTTTTCGTCGGAGCGTTCTTCGGCGTGTTTGTGGTGGATGTGGTGTATTCGCTGAATTTGGTGACAAAGATTCGTGCATATGCGAAAGAAAACGATGTGCTTATCAGATACGAAAGACTGCGTATGCAGATACAGGAGCGTGCGGAGGAGCGGCGTGAAAAAATGCACTGGTTCCTGCGTTTCCACTCCGAGCACCCGTTTGCGGAGCATTTGCATGATTACGTAGAAAAGGAGCTGCGTGAGTTAAAAAATCCGGAACGCCTGGAGGATTTCATAAGACGGCACCCGGTGAAATAAA
>CAZLTX010000003.1:0-10723 GCA_964562555.1 uncultured Oscillospiraceae bacterium | reverse complement strand
TTAAAAAATCCGGAACGCCTGGAGGATTTCATAAGACGGCACCCGGTGAAATAAAGGTATATGGTAAAAGGCGGGGAAATCCCCGCCTTTTTTATCTTTCTATGCTCCGTGTGGAAATTATCTTGGCTCCGATTTCGCCGGTGAACAGAAGGCCAGGAACTTGTTCGTCGGAAATCTCTGCAAGCACATAGGAGATTCCGTCCTCACGGCGGCTTGCCATTATACGGGAAACGTTCAGCTTGGCAGCTGAGAGCAGCTCGAGAATTTCCGTTGCCGGATCTGCCATGTCGCGAACCATGAACGAAAGACGGATTCCGCTTTCGAGCTGTCCCATATCGAGTCTTGGGAAGTTGACGGAGTTGATGATATTTCCGCTTTCGAAGTAGTCACGCAGCTCGTTTACAGCCATTACCGCACAGTTATCCTCAGCCTCGGCGGTAGATGCACCGAGATGAGGAAGCAGAATTACGTTCTTTCTGCCTACCATGTTGTCATTCGGGAAGTCGGTAACATATTTCGCAAGCTTGCCGGATTCGAGTGCAACTGCAAGGTCAAGCTCGTTTACAAGTTTATCTCTGGAGAAGTTGAGCAGAATCGTGCCGTCCTTCATGGTATCGAAAAGCTCCTTGTTGACCATTCCCTTGGTGCTGTCGTTAGCCGGAAGATGAAGTGTCACGAAGTCGCAGAGAGAGAGCATTTCGCTGAGATCCTGATATACGCTGAGTCCCTCGCCGCCGGAAACATAATACGGGTCGTAGCCGACGATTTCCATGCCGAGTGCTTTAGCAGCGGCAGCAACCTTGCGGCCTATGGCACCCAGTCCGACGATACCGAGAGTTTTACCCATGATTTCGCTGCCTGCAAACTGTGACTTGCCCTTTTCGACAGTCCTGCTCACATCTTCGTTGAGCCCGGCAGCCCATGTAAGTGCTTGAGGAATATTTCTTGCGGCAAGCAAAAGTCCGCACAGAACCAGCTCCTTAACAGCATTCGCATTCGCACCCGGAGTGTTGAACACTACTATGCCTTTTTCCGCACATTTGTCAAGCGGAATGTTGTTTACACCGGCACCTGCTCTGGCAACAGCCTTGAGCTTATCGGAAAGCTCCATCTCGTGCATGTCCTGACTTCTAACGAGAATGCCGTCAGCCTCGCCCACCTCGTCTGTGAGCGTGTAGCCTGCGGTGAGCTGCTTAAGACCTACAGGGGAAATCTTGTTTAATGTTGCTATTTTATACATTTATGTTTACCTCCAATAATAATACGGAATATGGGCAGCCTTATCTTGTGTGCAGATGCAGCTGCTAATTTTCGTTCTTTGACAAGTATATCACTTTACGAAAGTTCCGTAAAGTGGTATACTTATTATATCTATTGAAAAAAATATCAGGAGGAAAATCATGAGCAATTACAATCGAGTATATAACTTTTCTGCAGGTCCGTCGGTACTTCCGCTGGAGGTTTTGGAAAAGGTGCAGAAGGATTTGCTTAATTATGAGGGAAGCGGTCAGTCAGTCATGGAAATGAGCCACCGCTCCAAGGAATATCAAAAGATCATTGACGATGCGGAGGCTAATCTCAGAGAACTTATGAACATTCCTGACAATTATAAGGTTCTTTTCGTTCAGGGCGGAGGCACCTTGCAGTTCGCAATGGTTCCGCTGAATCTGCTCAGAAATTCAAAGAAGGCAGACTATGTTCTTACCGGCACATGGGCGAAAAAGGCATATAAGGAAGCGGTTAAATTCGGTGACATTAAGGTTATTGCGTCCTCGGAGGACGACAAGTTTACTTGGGTGCCGAAGATTAAAAAAGAGGACATCAGAGAAGATGCCGACTATGTATATATCACTACAAACAACACGATTTACGGAACAAAATTCAACTATGTTCCGGAAACCGGAGATATTCCGCTCGTTGCCGATATGTCATCGAACATTCTCTCTGAGGTCGTAGATGTAAGCAAATTCGGAGTAATCTGGGCAGGTGCACAGAAAAACGTAGGCCCTGCGGGTGCTACCATCGTAATCATCAGAGAAGATTTGATCGGCTGTGCTGATGCGAGCGTTCCGACCTATCTCGATTACAAGATTCATGCTGACAACGGCTCCATGTACAATACACCGCCTTGTTTTTCCATCTATGTTGCGGGAGAGGTTTTCAAGTATCTCAAATCTATCGGCGGCATCGAGGAAATGGAAAGAAGAAACAAAGCAAAGGCAAAGCTGCTGTATGACTGTATAGACGAGAGCAAGCTTTTCAGCTGCCCTGTTGCAGAAGAGGATCGTTCGCTTATGAACGTTGTTTTCGTGACCGGCGATGCGGAGCTTGATAAGAAGTTCATCGCAGAGGCTAAGGAAAAGGGCATGATCAATCTTGCGGGGCACCGTTCGATAGGCGGCATGAGAGCCAGCATTTACAATGCTATGCCTGAAGAGGGAGTAATTGCTTTGGTTGATTTCATGAAAAAGTTTGAAGAGGAGAACAAATAATGAAGTATCTGATCGTTGTGCCTGACGGCTCTGCCGATGACCCGATTGACTCATTGGGAGGAAAAACACCGCTTGAAGCAGCAAGCCTTCCTACTATGGACATGCTTGCATCTAAAGGAGAGATAGGTACGGTGAGAACGGTTCCGGAGGGAATAAGCCCGGGAAGCGATTCCGCCAACCTGTCGGTTATGGGCTATGATCCTCGGATTTATCTGACGGGCCGTTCACCGCTTGAGGCGGCGGCAATCGGCGTTGACATGCTGGATACCGACATTTCGTTCAGAGCGAATTTTATCACGATAGACCCTGCAGGTGAGGAAAATTACGATGACTATATCGTAAAGGATCATGCGGCGGGAGATATCACGACCGAGGAATGTGAGGAGCTTTTGAAAAGCATTAACGAGAGATTTGCGGACGAAAATCTGTATTTCCATACGGGAACGGGATACAGACACTGCATGCTGCTCAAAAAAGAACACCCTCATGCACATACCGAATACAAGTGCGTACCTCCGCATGATATTTTGGACAGACCTGCACGTGAATACCTGCCAAAGGGTAAAAGTGCGGATTTCCTTATCGACATGATGCGTGAAAGCTACGATATTTTGAAGGATCACCCGGTAAACAAGGCGAGAATCGAAAAAGGACTTAATCCTGCGAACAGCCTTTGGATATGGGGACAGGGAACACGCCCGCAGCTTCCGAGCTTTGAAGAAAAGTTCGGTGTCAAGGCAACAGTAATATCGGCTGTTGACTTGATCAGAGGCATAGGCAAATTCGCAGGAATCAGCGTGGCGGATGTCGAGGGTGCAGACGGAACGATAAACACCAATTATGAGGGTAAGGTTGCGAAGGCAATCGAAGAGTATGAGCGTGGTCAGAACATGGTATACATGCATATCGAGGGCACTGACGAATGTTCGCATCAGGGAAATCTCGAGGCTAAGATGCGTTGTGCACAGTACATCGACGGCCGAGTTGTACGCCCGCTTTACGAATATCTCAAGAGCAGCGGTGAGGATTTCAGAATTTTAATCGTGCCGGATCACAGGACACCGCTTGCAATCAGAACACATTCTTCGGATCCTGTTCCGTTTGTTATCTATGACAGCAGACATGAGCTTCCTGTCGATGAGAGCAGACAGTTTAACGAAAGAGCTGCCGCAGCGTCGGGAAATCACATCGAAGAGGGTCATACGCTGGCGGACAGGTTCTTTGAGAGAAAATAACGGAGAAATACCGAAAAAGGGGAAAGACGGACAGAGCAAATGACATATACAAATACGAAGAAACGAATTTTGAATATTCTGCTTTGCGTGATACTGATTTTGGCAGTATCGCTGTCATCGGCAGAGCTTACGGCGTTTGCGGCTGCGGAGCCTGAGGTGACGGGCAGCTCGGCAATAGTATACTGCACGACGACCGAAGAGCTGCTTTGGGAGAAAAATGCGGATACAAAGCTGAATTTGGCGAGCATAACCAAGCTGATGACCTGCCTCATAGCGGCAGAGGAGCTGGGACTCGGCACCAAGGTGACCGTAGCTGCCGAGGCGACCAAGGTCGATAAGGCAAAGTCCGCCGTTTATGCGGGCGAAGAAATTACCGTCGAGGATTTGATTTACGAGGCACTTTTGACCTCGGCAAACGATGCTGCCAAGGCACTCGGAATTGCGGTTTCGGGGACTCAGAAGGATTTCGCCAAGCTGATGAATGCCAGAGCCAAGGAAATCGGCTGCACCAATACGCATTTTGCGAATGCCAGCGGCGTTAAGGCAGCCGGATACGAATGTACTTCGACGGCACGAGATATAATTTTGATTGCCAGAGAAGCCTTCGGAAACGAGGACATACGCAGAATTGCAGGAACCGCAAAGCATACGCTTGCCGCAACCAACAAAAACGAGGAAAGGGAGCTTGAAACGACAAACCTTTTCCTTGAAGGCGGTGAGGCTGAAACCTTTGACGGCAAGCTCAAGGTGAAGAAGTATGATGGCGTTTTCGCAGGAAAGACGGGAACCACGCCGGAGTACAAGACGACTATGGTAGTGGCATGCGATATCGACGGCTTTGAGGTATATGCCGTAATAATGAATTCAACGCTTGCGGACAGATACAGCGATATACGAACACTTTTGAACTATGCAAAACGCAGCCTTTCCAAATATACGGCTTTCGAGAAGGGTTCGGAATTCGGCAAGGCTGAGCTGCGGGGCGGAGCTACAAATCAAGTAAAGGCTGTGGCAGCCTCGGACGGCTTCATCAATCTGCCGGAGGGTGCATCGGCATCGCTTGTGACGACCAAAACCGTATACGAGGAAGAACTCAAGGCTCCGATAAAGAAAGGGCAGACCGTAGGCAGGGTAGACATATATCTTGCTGATGACTTTATCAGAAGTATTGACTTGAGTGCGGCAGATGATGTAAAGGAGGGCTGGTTCCTTTCGGGACTCGGCATTACGAACCTTCAGACGATTGCAATCTTTGCGGTGATTTTCATTCTGCTTGCGTTTTACATAACGGTGATGGCACTGAGGGCAGCCAACAGGAAAAAACGGAGGCTGGCAAGACAGGCTAAGCTTCGTGAAATAGCGATGAAACAGCTCGAGCGTGAGCGTGATGTTAAGCAAAGGAACTGGCCGTACTGATGTTTGATATTAAAGAAAATTTGAAAAAACTCCCGAATTGTCCGGGAGTTTATCTTCATAAGGATAAGCTCGGACAGGTGATATATGTAGGCAAGGCGATTTCGCTCAGAAACCGTGTGAGGCAGTATTTTCAAAGCTCTGCCAATCACAGTGCAAAGGTTAGGGCGATGGTTTCCAATATTGCCGAGTTCGAGTACATTACATGCAGAACGGAGATGGAGGCACTCATACTGGAATGCAATCTCATCAAGAAATATGCACCCAAGTACAATGTGCTGCTCCGTGATGACAAAACATATCCGTATATCAAGGTCACGGTTGCCGAGGACTATCCGAGAGTACTTAAGACGAGACTTATAAAAAAGGACGGGAGCAAATATTTCGGACCGTACAGCGATACCGGTGCGGTCAACGATATAATAGACCTGCTGAACAGGATATACGTGCTGAAAAGATGTTCGCTGACGAGTTTTCCGCCGGGACACAGACCTTGCCTTAATTATCACATAGGGCAGTGCCGCGGAATCTGCACCGGAGCTGTCAGCAGGGAGGAATACCGCAGGCATGCAGATGAGGTGCTGGCATTTTTGGGCGGCAGACAAAAGCCGCTGATGGACTATCTGAACACGAAGATGCAGGAGGCAGCCGAGGAAATGAAGTATGAGGAGGCTGCCGTATACCGTGACCATATTGCGGCGGTGGCGGCTATAAGCGAAACGCAGCGTGTGACTATGACCTCGGACAAGGATATGGATATCGTGCTGCCTGTCGGAAGCGGAGAAAACACCTCCATCGCATTGTTTACGGTGCGTGACGGCAAACTTAGCGGCAGGGAAACCTTTAATTTGCAGACAGGTGCAGACGACGACTACGATATGGTGGTGGGCGAATTCATAAAGCAGTATTACAGCATGTGGGCACAGCTTGTGCCCGAGATTTTGCTTTCGAAACCGCTTAAGGAAGCCGAGCTGATAGAGCAGTATCTCGAAAGTCTCGGTGACGGTGCCGGCAGCCGCAAGGTGCGTATATTCGTGCCGCAGAAGGGCGAAAAAAAGGCACTGCTTGAGCTTGCCAAAAAAGATGTCGTGGAGCTTTCGAAAACTCTTGAGGTCAAGGTCGAAACGGCGAGGGAAAAGGAAGACTCTCTCAGAAATGCTCTTGCGGGACTTTTGGGAGAAAAAAAGGAATTTTACAGGGTAGAATCCTACGATATTTCCAATACTAACGGTGTGGATACGGTTGGTGCAATGGTTGTTTTCCGAAATCTTCAGCCGGTGAAAAAGGCTTACAGACGTTTCAAGATACGGACAGTCGAGGGACCGGACGATTACGGCAGCCTGCAGGAGATGCTTTACAGGCGTTTTAAGCGTGCGGAGGCAGGTGACCCGGGCTTCAGCACACTTCCCGATTTGATTTTGATGGACGGCGGCCAGGGACAGGTGACCTCTGCGGAAAAGGTTTTGTCTGCGATGAGGCTTTCGATTCCCGTGCTGGGTATGGCTAAGGACGACAGTCACAGAACGAGGGCACTCGTAAACGGCAGAGGGCAGGAATATCCGCTGAAGGACGATCCTCTGCTGTTCAGATACTGCGGCCGCATACAGGAGGAGGTTCACAGGTTTGCGATAGAGTATCACAGGAGCCTGCACAACCGAAATTCGATAGGCTCGGTGCTCGACAACATCGAGGGCATAGGCCCTGCGAAACGCAATGCACTTTTGGCACATTTTAAGTCTGTGGAGAACATAAAGGCAGCCGATACGGCAGAGCTGACTGCGGTTTCCGGAATCAGCGAAAAAAACGCAGCGGCAATACGAAAGTATTTCGGGGAGAGAGAAAAATAAAGTCTGCTCCGCTGATTGTATGCCAATCGGCAGACTTTCTTGAGATTTCCTATATAAAAGCAATATTTGGCTTGCCTGTGCTGTGTTTTTATGTTAGAATGTAAAAACTGAAGCGAAACAGCGAAATTGATTAAATTAAATATAACTTATAAAATTTGCGGAGGATTAAAAAATGGCAAACGAAAAGAAAAACAGCGTAAACGAAGAGGCTGATATCATCACACTGGTATACGATGACGGCGAGGAAATCGAGTGTGAGGTAATGGGTATATTCGAATGTAACGGTAAGGAATACATCGCAGTAATCCCGAATGACGGAACAGATGATGTATATATTTACGGCTACAAGGAAATCGGAGAAGACGAATACGATATCTTCGATATCGAAGATGATGCCGAATTTGAGGCAGCAGTTGCCGAATTCGACGCTATCATGGACGAACAATAATCCTAAAAACTAAAAAAAAATCAAGACGAAACTAACGGAACGGGGTGAAAGACCCCACTGTTTCTCAGCAACCGTAATGCGTGTCATTCCCCACAAGCCGAAAGGCTTGAGGGGAAGAGGAGCTGCAACGGAGCTGACGGAGGACTTGCAAAAGCAAGTCCGAAGTTATGCGAAGTTTGCAGCGACGATAAGTCGGGAGACGAGCTTCGCCTACGATTTCTGTCTTCTGGGGCGGACAGGAATCGGAATTTTGCGATATGAAATTCTGAAAAGCAGCCTTTGGCTGCTTTTTTTGTTTGGGAGGCACGATGTTTAAGGACGGACTGGGAGAGAGCAGCAGATTTTCAAGCTGCCACCCCGCTGTAAACTTAATATTTTATGTTTTTGCGATAGGCATTACGATGTTTTCGACAGATCCGATTTTTCTGGCAGTTACGACGCTTTTCTCGTGGGCGTATTCGATATTGCTCAAGGGCGTTAAAGCACTCAAGACAAACCTTTTGCTCATGCTGCCGATTGTACTCGTTATGACGATTGTAAACGGTCTGTTCACACATAACGGTGCGACGGTTCTGTTCTTCATCAATGACAGCAGAATCACGCTTGAAGCCTTGGCATACGGAATGGCAGCCGCTGTACTTCTGACGGCTGTGGTTATATGGTTTGTAAGCTTTAATGTCGTTATGAGCTCGGACAAGCTCATATATATCTTCGGCAAGGCGGCACCGGTGCTGGGACTTACGCTTTCGATGATATTCCGTTTCATTCCACTTTTGAAAAACAGATTCAGAGAAATTCGCATGGGACAGCAGTGTATGGGAAGACATACGGAGGGCGGAATTTTCGCAAAGACAAGACAGCTCTGCAAGGAGGTTTCAATCCTCATTTCATGGTCGCTGGAGGCATCTATAGAAACATCGGACTCCATGGAGGCTAGGGGCTACGGTCTGCACGGCAGAACGAGCTTTCATCTGTTCAAAATGTCACCGACGGATTGGACGGCATTGGCAGCGATTTCCCTTACCGGCATAACAGCAATGATAGGCTGCGTTATGGGAAAAACGAGCATATATTACTATCCGGTGATTAAATTTGCGGAATGGGATATATGGAGAATTATTACATTGATTAGCTTCGCACTGCTTTTGGCGGTGCCGATGATACTTGATATTACGGGAGAAAGAAAATGGCAGCAATTGAGGTTAGAAACTTAAGCTTCACATATCCTACGGGAAGCGGAAAGGCATTGGACGATGTATCCTTCGAGGTGCATCAGTCTGAATTTGTCGTGGTCTGCGGCAAGTCGGGCTGCGGCAAGAGCACTCTGCTCAGACAGCTTAAAAAGAACCTCGTGCCTTACGGAGAAAAAAGCGGAGCGGCATATTATGAGGGAAATGACATAACCGAGCTTGACGACAGGATAAATGCCTCCGAGATAGGCTTTGTGCAGCAAAATCCGGATAATCAGATAGTTACCGACAAGGTGTGGCATGAGCTGGCATTCGGACTTGAAAGCCTCGGACTGGATAATGCCTCGATAAAGCGGAGAGTAGCCGAAATGGCAAGCTTTTTCGACATTCAGACATGGTTCAGAAAAGACGTTTCGGAGCTTTCGGGCGGTCAGAAGCAGCTTTTGAATCTTGCATCTATAATGGTAATGCAGCCTAAGGTGCTGATACTCGATGAGCCCACCTCACAGCTTGACCCGATAGCTGCGGGAGAGTTTCTGAAGATAATTTACAGAATAAACCGTGAGCTCGGAACCACCGTAATCATTTCAGAGCACAGACTCGAGGAGCTGTTTACCATGGCAGATAAGGTCATGGTAATGGACGGCGGCAGGATACTGACGATGGATACGCCTTGGCGAGTGGGCGACATTCTTGCGGGAAGCTCGGCGGAGGAAAGACACCCGATGTTTTACGGACTGCCGGCAGTAATGAAGATTTACTATCAGTGCAGAAAAGCGGGAATACCGGGGCTGATGAAAGACGGAACAGAGGTTGCACCGCTTACGATTCGTGACGGCAGACTTTGGCTTGAGGATATACTCAAAGACAAGAGCTTTACAACGTCACAGCTTGAGGCTGCAAAGGCGGCTTTCGCAGCGGAGGCGGAGAAAGCCGCAGGCAAAAATATAAATACAAATACGGGAGAAAAGCCCCCTCTCAAGGAGGATATAATAAATGTAAAGAATCTTTGGTTCAGATATGACAAGAATTCACAAGATGTGCTGAGAGGACTGAACCTCAAGGCTCGTGAGGCAGAGCTTTTCTGCCTGCTGGGCGGCAACGGTGTCGGCAAGACCACCACGCTCAAGGCGATAAGCGGACAGATATTGCCTCAGTCGGGCAGCATCACCATAGACGGCAAAAAGGTGCAGAAAAGCAACCTGAAGGAGCTTTTCCACGGCACACTCGCAATGGTGCCGCAAAATCCACAGGCACTTTTCACCGAGCTTTCGGTAGAGGAGGAGCTGCTTGAGGCGGTTTACTATCTGAAAATGTCGGACGAAGAAAAAGCGGATAAAATAGAAAAAATGCTCGACACGATGGAAATAGCACATCTCAGAAAGGCACACCCCTATGACCTTTCCGGCGGTGAGCAGCAGAGACTGGCACTCGGAAAGATACTGCTGCTTGAGCCTAAGATACTGCTCTTGGACGAGCCTACCAAGGGACTGGATCCGTTCTTTAAGATTACGCTCGCAGGAGTTTTCAAAAAGCTCACGAATGCGGGAGTGACGATTTTCATGGTATCGCATGATGTGGAATTCTGTGCCGAGTACGGAGACAGATGTGCGATGGCGTTTGACGGAGATGTGGTTTCCGTCGGAACACCTACAGAATTCTTCGCAGGAAACAGCTTTTATACCACAGCGGCAAACAGAATTGTACGCAGGTGGTTCCCTGAGGCGGTGACATGGGAGGAGGTGGCGAAATGGGTCGAATGGGCTATGACGACAGACAATTAGCCGCTCACAAAAAAAGGACGAGAATGTCAGCAGTAATGATTTTTATTTTGGCACCGCTGACACTTTGGGCAAGCGTGACGCTTTTGGGCAGCTCGAAGTACATGATTACAAGCCTGCTGGTTATCATATATACGATGGTTCCGTTTTTTATGATTTACGAAAAACGCAGACCGAAGGCAAGAGAAATCGTTTTGCTGGCGGTTATGACCGCGATAACGGTGTTCGCACATATCGCCTTTCATCTTGCGGCTGTACCTATAGGAACCGCACTGGTGATAGTTGCGGGAATTTCGATGGGACCCGAGGCGGGATTT
>CAZLTX010000002.1:16639-20212 GCA_964562555.1 uncultured Oscillospiraceae bacterium | reverse complement strand
CTCATGCCGCTCTTTACGTCCTCGTCGGGCGTAAAGCTGACCTTCGCATTGAAATATGAAACGCCGCCCTCTATGGAGGCTGTCTTGTCAACCTCTATCAGCGTTCCCTCATATTCTTTTTCTATCGCATCTATGAAAATCTTAACGGCACTGCCGACCTTTACATTTTTAACCGCATACTCGTCAACCTTGATTGAAACCTGCATACTGTCTATGTTTGCAATCGTAGCTACGGGCATACCCATTGTAACCATGTCGCCCTTTTCTATGTGCAGCTCTGTTACTGTTCCGTCGCACGGTGCTGTTATCGTGTAGTCGCTGCGTGTATGTCTGAGGCTTTGGAGCTGTATCTGTGCCGCACTCACGTCACTGAGTGCTTCTGTCTTTTCGAGCATAGCCTCATAGCCCTCAAGCTGCTGATTTACTTGAAGCTTTACAATCTCAAAGCTCGTGAGTGCATTGTCGTAGTTTATCTGTGTGCTTTCTATCGCATCGTCCAGCTTATCCAAAATATTCGTCTTGGCATTGTTGAATGCCGTGCATGCGTCATCGTAAGCACCCTTTGCGGTGTCCACAGCTCTGTCTGCCGAATTCATCTGTGTTTCGGCTGCCGACATTGCCTGTTTCAAGGAAGCAAGGCTTGCCTTTGAAGCGGCTGCCGTAGGTGAATCCGCATTGTTTGCATCTTTTTCGGCATCTCTGTAGGCTGTTCTTGCATCTAAGTAGTACGAATAAGCGTCAGAGGCACTGTCCCTTGCACTCTGATAAGAGCGATGTGCCTGCTCTCTCTGCATATACACGCTCTGTATGCTCTCGTAGCTGCCGTTGTCGATAGAGGTCTTTGCCTTTTCGTATTCCTCCTTGGCATCGTTCAGTGCTTTTTCGGCACTTTCCATCTGCATTCTCGAGCTTTCGAGAGTGCTGTTGAGTCCGCTGTCTATCGTTTCCTTATAGTTTTCGTAATTGCGTTTGGCATCTGCGATATTGTATTTGTTGCTCTTTTGCGTTAAGGCTATATTTGCCTCCTGAAGTGCGATATTGTCGTCTATGGCTGTGGTGTCGAGCTTGGCTATGACATCTCCTGCCTTTACCTTGTCACCTTTTTTGACCAAAACTGAAACAGCCTCTTCAGATGCCTGTGCTATCACATCGAAATCCGTTGCCGGTTCCACATTGCCCACAAAGCTGTTGTATGTCACAATATCTCTGAGTGCTGCCGTTTCCTGTGCATAGCTCGCTGTTTCGTCCTTGAAAAAAATGCTCGTTATCAGCAGCAGTATCACAATTACCGCTGCCGCAATCGTAATCACCTTATGATTTTTAATCCATGCTTTCATCAAAAAGCCCCTCCTAATAATGCGATATTGCTATTTTAACACCAAAAAAAACATGCCGTGTGTCAGAACGGTGAAAAATGCAGCTTCTGTATCAGAGTTTTAAGAGCCGTCGCCGCTGCTCCACCGATATCTCCCGATTTTGCTCTTGCAAAATGCGACACAGCGTTGTATTATTTGTCTATGCATATTATATTCGTTTCCGGACAAATCATCAACCGACAATCAGGATTCGTCTGTCGTATTTATAAATGTTTATAAATGAAAAATAAAGGGGTATATGGGGAGGTATAAGATGAAAAAGCAACCCGAGCGTACAGAAAGAACCAAGCAGAAGCTTAAAGCCTCGTTTTGGGAGCTTTACAGTCATAAGCCTATTGAAAAGATTACGGTTAAGGAGGTTACCGAGGCTGCCGGTGTTTACCGCAGCACCTTCTACGCATATTATTCCGATGTATATGCCATACTTGAGGAAATAGAAGGCTCCATGATGGAAACCTACTGCATATTCATCTGCCGTATCCACGAGGTTCATTCGTTTTCCGATGCCATAAATCTGATTTCGGAGTTCTACACGCAGAATGCCGAGCAGCTTGCGGTTTTGCTGGGACCTTACGGTGACCCGAATTTTCTTAAGGAGCTTAAGGTATATATCAAGAAAGCCGTACACGAAAAGCTTGAAATACCGGAGGACGACCTTGATACCGAAATTTTTATCGAAATGGGCTCTGCCTCGGTAATATCTATGCTTAACTACTGGTACGAGCACCGTGATACGATATCTATTCAAGAAGTAATAAGCATCAGCAGCCGCTTCATACAAAACGGGCTGATGCCGTATATCAGCAAGTGGATTTTGACATAATGCTTTATCCGCTTTACCTCTTTATCCTCTGCTTATCCTCTGCTGTTTTGTCTTTCGCTTTGGAGTCTGAGGTAGAAATTGTTTGCGACTGCTACGGTAACGAAGCCGAGTGCTATCGCAAGTGCTATGGTAAGTGCTTTCGTGCCGCTTTCCGCAAACAGCTCCTCGTCCTGCTGCACCAGTCCGAGCATGGTATAGTAAAGGCTGCCGCCCGGAATCAGCGGTACCGCCGCTGTGGTCAGAAATACGGTCGCCGGTGCTCTGTTTACCCTTGCCATTATCTCCGCATATATGCCTACGAAGATTGACGCAAGCAGGTTCGGCAGAAACTGTCCGCCGAGCTGTGCCGCAAGCAGCAGATACAAGGCCCAGGTGATGCCTCCGCCCACAGCCGCCATAACAGCCTGTCTTGTCCTCATTTTCAGGAAAAAGGCAAAGCCGAAGGAGCCTATGAACGCCGCAGTTACCTGAACTATCATTAAATTCATTTCTGTCATATTCATCATATTTGTCATATCAGTCCGCCTCCCGTCACAAAGAGTGAGAGTGCGAAGCCGCAGGCAATAGCCGTAGCCAGCAAAACAGCGTTGGCTACTCTGAGCATTCCCGCCGCTATATCTCCGGTGAGCATATCCCGTACACCGTTTGTCAGTGCTATGCCCGGAATGAGCAGCATGATAACGCCTATCATTATTTTGTCGCTATGCACACCTATTCCCAAATAAACCGTCAGAACCGAAAGCAGTCCTGCCAAAAATGAAACCGTGAATATTACCGCAAGCTGGTTCTGTCCGAGCCTGGCTGCCACCATGCGGTTCAACACTACGGTAATCAGTCCCACCATGCCCGAGGCTGCCGCATCTGCGAGGCTGCCGCCGAAGAAAACCGCAAAGCTGCCCGCTATAATCATGCCGCTGAGCAGTCCCACATAAAGCGGCTGCTGTTTTCGTGCCATTACCTCGTCGAATTTTTTTCTCAGCTCGGATACCTGCGGTTTGTTCGCACAGACATATCTCGACAGGTCGTTCAGATAGTCCACTCTGTCAAAATTGGTATCGTTTCTGATAACTCTGCGTATCTGCGTGATTATCTCGCCGTTTGGGTCTTCGAGCGTCACCTGGATATTCGAGGTTATTACGAACACATTCACACGGTCACAGCCGTATGCAAGGCACATGCGTGTCACGCTGTCCTCTATGCGGCTTACCTCCGCTCCTGCGACGAGCATTTCCTCGGCAATGTCAAGTATGCCTTGCAGCAGCTTGCTGTAATCATAGCTTTTACCGTTCATCGGTGCGTTGCTCATATTCTTGCCTCTTCATTTGCTTTTGCATCGGCTTGTGCGGCTGTTGTATCTGCCGTTTCGGCTTTTTC
>CAZLTX010000002.1:0-16539 GCA_964562555.1 uncultured Oscillospiraceae bacterium | reverse complement strand
CATTTGCTTTTGCATCGGCTTGTGCGGCTGTTGTATCTGCCGTTTCGGCTTTTTCCGTTTCAGCTTTTTCGAGCATAAGCTTCATAATCTCCGGGTGACATTCCTTGCCGTACTGCGGACAGTATTTGCACTCGAAAAAATTAGGTGCATTGTCGGCAGCTATGGTTTCGAAGCCGAGTGTTCTGAAAAACTCCGGTGCTCGTGCCACGAGATAAATCGCATCGCCGCCCCGAGCCTTTACTTCTTCCTTTACTTTATTTACAAGCAGCTTGCCGAGTCCGAATTTGCGGAGGGTCTTATCCACCGCTATGCCGTCGATTATATATTTGCCCTCTCTGAGTGCCAGCACGCAGCCTGCAACAAGGCAGTCCTCGCCGTCCGCTGTGTCCTTCGTGATGTGTGACAGCTCCTCGGAGCTTGCCTGCGTGATTTTCCAGCATTTCACGACATCTGTATCGACCTCTTCTTCTCCGTCAAACTCAAGCCGGTTCTCTGCAAAAAATTTTGTCAGTCTTTCGTATTCGTCTGTCGAACGCAGAATAAATTTCATATCGTTCTCGTCCTCCCATATATGCTTTTTTCTGTATGTCGGTATACCGCCGCAGAAAAGGCGGTTTTATCTTACATTCAGCTTATATTTCTCCTTGGTATTTTCGAATCAGCGTTCTGATTTCGCCTATCAGGTACAGCGAGCCTGCGAAAAGAATTACATCGTATTCGTCTTTCGTTTTCATTGCCGCATCGAACGCCTCCGTACATTCTCCTTTGTAAAGCACGCTGCCTCCGAGCTTCTCGACCCTGTCTCCGAGCTCGTCAAAGCTCATTCTGCGTGGATTTTTCGGCTCGGTAACCATAAACTCATTCGTGATATCGGTAAACTCTCCGAGTATATGCTCAGTATCCTTGTCGGCAAGCATTCCCGTCACCATCAGTATTCGCTTTCCGCCGCAGAAAAGCTGCATAGCTTTTTTGAGCATCAAGGCTCCGTCCGGATTGTGTGCTCCGTCGATGATAAGCAATGGCTTTTCGTCCTGCTTTGACATCAGCTCAAATCTTCCGTTTTGGCGGGCTTTTTTCAAGCCGCTGCGAAGTGCCTCATCGGGCACGCTTACATCTCCGTTTTCTTCCAAAATGCAAAGTGCCGCTACCGCTGCTGCCGCATTTTTGACTTGGTGCTCGCCAAGCATTGAAATCTCAAGGTTTTCGAAGGTCACTCCCTGCACTGTCAGGTCAAAGCGGCAGCCGCCGAAGGTTTCTTCGGTGATGCGGCAAGGCAGATTACGGGTTTCAAAGTATAGTGAGCCGTGTTCTGCCGCAGTCCGCTCTATGACGGCGAGTGCTTCTTCTGCCTCGGCACTTGTGACCACGGGCGAGCCGTCTTTGATGATGCCGGCTTTTTCCGAGGCGATTTCCGCAAGGGTATCGCCGAGGCGATCCGTATGGTCATATGAAATGGAGGTGATTACCGAAATCAGCGGCTTCTTGCATACATTGGTCGAGTCGCCTCTGCCGCCCAAGCCTACCTCCAGGATTACATAATCCGAGCCTTTCTCCTTGAAATACAGGAAAGCGATGGCGGTAATCACTTCAAATTCCGTCGGTGACTGCTTTCCCGCAGCGGTCATTTCCTTAACCGCCTCAAGAACCCTGTCTGTATATTTTGCCAAATCCTCGTCGCTGATATACTCACCGTCCAGCTCTATTCTCTCGTTGAAAATTTCGAGGAAGGGTGAGGTATACAGCCCTACCTTATAGCCGCACTCCCTTAACACACTGTAAATGTATCTGCAGGTCGAGCCCTTACCGTTCGTTCCCGCAACATGAATAATCGAAAGCTCGTCCTGCGGATTTCCCAAAATCTCCAAAAGCCCGGTCATTCTTTCCAGTCCGAGTATCGAACCGAATTTTTCAAATTCATGTATTTTGCCTATCGCACCCTCTGCGGAGTACGCTGCTCCTGTGCAACTTCCCATCTTTTTTCTCCTGACACTTATATAATCTCAGCGGCACCTTGCAGCGAATAGCACAGGTGCCGCCGTTTTCGTAGCTTTTACTGTAATTTTGCCGTAACAGACTCAAGCTGTGCGGATACCTTTGCAAGCATTTCCTCGTACATTGCAAGCTTATCCTTTTCTGCTTGAATCTTTGCCTCAGGTGCTTTGTTTACAAAGCCCGGATTGCTGAGCATGCCTGTCGAACGTTTAACCTCGCCCTCAAGTCGCTTCTGCTCTTTTTCCAGTCTTGCCTTTTCTTCTGCAAAATCAACCAAATCATCGAGCGGAATATAGATTTCCGCACCGTCGATAACCGCTGATACCGCATCGTCCGGAACATCGTTCTTGCTGCCTGTGAACAGGATTTCCGTGATGTTTGCCAAATTCTTCAGATATGCCTCGCCTGCTTTTGCGATTTCGGCTTTTTCGCCCTCTGCAAGAATAATGGCTTTTATCTTCTTTGACGGTGCTACATTCTTTTCGGCTTTGATATTTCTTATCGCCTTGATTGCCTCCATCGCCATCTCAACGGTCTTTTCAGCCTTAGGATAGATGTAGCTTACGCTTGTCTTTGGCCATTCTGCTCCTATCAGATAGCCTTGTTCGTCATCTCCGTGCGGCAGGAAGCCCCAAATTTCTTCGGTGATGAACGGCATGAACGGGTGCAGCAGCTTGAGCATATTTTTCAGACACATTACCAGTACGAAGCGTACCACCTTCTTGTCTTCTTCGTCATCGCCCCAAAGTCTCGGCTTAACCAGCTCGATGTACCAGTCGCAGTATTCGTTCCAAATCAAATCGTAAACTCTCTGTCCTGCCAATGCCAGGTCATAGCGTTCCATCGCACTGTCGATATATGCGATGGCATCGTTTACCTTGTTCAGCATCCATTTATCTTCATCTCTGAGCGGAATGTTCGCAAAGTTTGTCGTGTTCGCACACGCACCGCCGCAGCAGTCCTCGCAGCACTTTGCAAGCGGCTTGAATTCGCCTTCTTCGTCCTGAAGGTTCATAATTACGAATCTTGATGCATTCCAAAGCTTATTGGCAAAGTTTCTGGAATTTTCGAGTCTGTCCTCTGTAAATCTCATGTCGTTGCCCGGCGTAATGCCTGTGGAAAGCATGAAACGAAGTGCGTCCGCACCGTATTTATCTATGATTTCAAGCGGGTCGATACCGTTTCCGAGCGATTTGGACATCTTGCGTCCCTGTGCATCTCTTACCAGTCCGTGAATGTATACATCGCGGAACGGAACCTCGCCCATGTATTCGAGCCCGGAGAATACCATTCTTACTACCCAGAAGAAGATGATATCATAGCCTGTTACAAGTACATCCGTAGGGTAGAAATATTCCAAATCAGGCGTTTTTTCCGGCCAGCCGAGCGTTGAGAACGGCCAAAGTGCCGATGAGAACCATGTATCCAGTACGTCCTCATCCTGTGTCAGATGTGTGCAGCCGCATTTCGGACACTTTTCCGGTGCATCGTAGGAAACAACGACTTCTCCGCATTCCTCGCAGTAATATGCGGGGATTCTGTGTCCCCACCAAAGCTGACGGGAAATACACCAGTCCTTGATGCCCTCAAGCCAGTGCAGATAAATCTTTTCAAATCTTTCCGGAACATGCCTGAGGTCGCCTTTTTTAGCTGCCTCGATTGCAGGCTTTGCTAATTCTTCCATCTTTACAAACCACTGGTCTGATACCATATCTTCGATTACGGTGTGGCATCTGTAGCAGGTTCCCATAGGAATTACCTTTTCCTCGGTCTTAATCAGATAGCCTGCCGCTTCGAGATCCGCAACCCAGTTTTTACGGCATTCGTAACGATCCTGTCCCTCGTATTTACCTGCCAGTGCGTTCATTGTAGCATCCTTATTGATACATGACACAACAGGAAGTCCCGCACGCTGTCCTACTTCAAAGTCGTTAGGGTCGTGTGCCGGTGTGATCTTAACCGCACCCGTACCTTTCTCCGGATCCGGATAGGTATCTGCGATGATAGGGATTTCCTTGCCTACGAGCGGCAGGATAACCTTTTTGCCGATAACTGCCTTGTATCTTTCATCGTCGGGGTGTACCGCAATAGCCTCATCGGAGAACATTGTTTCAGGTCTTGAAGTCGCAACTATGATACCGTCAAAATCAGCTGTCGGCTCAACTGCCGGATATTTGAAGTACCAGTACTTGCCGTTCTTGTCCTCATGCTCTACCTCTGCATCGGAAAGTGAGGTTCCGCACTGCGGACACCAGTTTACAAGACGGTTGCCCTTATATATCAATCCTTTTTCGTACAGCTTGATGAATGCTGCCTTTACAGCGTGATTACAGCCCTCGTCCATAGTAAATCTTTCTCTGGACCAGTCGCAGGAGTCGCCGAGCTTACGGCACTGGCGAGTAATTCTGCCGCCGTATTCTTCTTTCCATGCCCACGCACGTTTCAGGAATTCTTCTCTGCCGAGGTCTTCTTTTTCAAGTCCTTCTTCTTTTCTGATTTTTTCAACTACCTTTACTTCGGTTGCTATGCTCGCATGATCGGAGCCGGGCAGCCAAAGTGCACTGTAGCCCTGCATTCTCTTCCATCTTGTGAGAACGTCCTGCAGGGTCTGGTCGAGTGCATGTCCCATATGGAGCTGTCCCGTGATATTCGGAGGCGGCATTACGATTGTGAACGGCTTCTTGTCCTTATCTACCTCCGCTCTGAATGCACCGTTTGTTTCCCACATTTCATAGATTCTGTCCTCGAAATCATGTGGATTATAGGTTTTTGCTAAGTTCTTTTCCATTGTTTCTCGATTTCCTTTCTCCGTAGTTTTCATTCCGCTCACAAAAAGAAAAATCCCTTGCAAGCCGATGCTCGCAAAGGACGAAATATTATTCCGCGGTACCACCTTTGTTCCTGCTTTCGCAGGCTCTCATTATGCATAAACTCGGAAGCAACCTTCAGAAAGTGCCTGCTTTCGGGACTCTCAGCCTCAATCCCGATTCTCTGTAAAGAGCTATCCTTTCCTACTCCTCTTCGTCATCGTTTTTATTGAATTTTCAACAGAAATATTGTATAACCACAAACAAGCCTTGTCAAGCAGATTTTCACCGTCGAGCGTGATTTGGACGATTTTAGAATAAATCAAAATGCACTGCAAAAAAACAGTACCCATCGCTGCGGATTTGGTATATAATAGAGGCAGACAGGCTTAGCTGCTCTGTATGCTTTAAGAAATATGTGCCGCCTTTGCAAGGACGGCAGAATGGAGATTACGATGAAACTTGTTACTGCGATTATCAATAAAAAGGACGCATCTTGTGTATGCGACTCTCTGACGGAAGCCGGCTTTTTCTTTACCAAGCTGGCAACCTCCGGCGGTTTCCTCAAGGAGGGTAATCTGACATTGCTCATCGGTGTTGACGATGAAAAGGTTCACGATGTCCTCGAGGTTATACGGCTTCACTGCTGCAAACGCACCGAGTCCGCACCTATCGCTTCGGGTACGGATGCCGGCATCTTAAACTATTCCTCGCCGCAGGTCGTTGTCGGCGGAGCCACTGTATTCGTTACCAATGTCGAGCAATTCGAAAAATACTGAAACCGAAATACATAAGCACAAAAAATCCGAGGCTGCTCAAAACCGAGCAGCCTCTTGCTTAATCTAAAATTAACTTAATTCATAGCAAATCTGCGTTTACATATTCACAGACTTTCTCATAAACATAACGGGCATTCTCAATCTGCTCCATGGTTTCTGTTTTGCTCGCTATAAACATATCGTCATAATCAGATGCATTTCTTATAGTAAATGCAGAACCAACCATTTTCGATACTTCAACCGGAATCAAACCTTCCTTAATAAACAATCTGCGAAATTCCGCTATCACACCACTGTGCTTTGCCGAATCTACACTTTTCAGTGCCAGTGCCGAACGCATAGAATGAAAAATCGCATAATAAGCTCTGTTATTAGCCCCTCGATAGTGTCCTTCACTAAAAAGTTCTTCTGCACTTTGCAAATCCTCATATGCTCGTTCAAGGCGATATAACGCATAATCCCTTTGCTGCTGCATAATTTCAGGCAATCCGTACACCTTCTCTCTGTACATTTTGATAAAATGCTGATACCGGCAAATAGTTTTCGTAAACATCATAGCTTTGCAGTATCGGTGTCAAAACCACCTCATATTGCAGATCCAGCCTGTCTGCCATATCAAAAATCTTAACACGTTCTTCTGCAAGCTTTTCTTTCGGTACATTCATAAGCAGCAAAATATCAATGTCACTGTCATCTTCAAAATCGCCTCGGGCACAAGAACCATACAGGATAATACACTCTAATTTATTTCCGTAAATTTTTTTAGCTTCGTTTGCAAAGGTTTCAGTAACAATTCTTATTTTTTCTCTTGTCAATCTTGTCTGCCTCCTTTAACATCTACAGCTTTACTAAATTTCATATTCAAGTATAGTATATCACATGACTCCTGCTTATTTCAATCTTTTTGCGTTTACAATTTGCTGATTACATAGTCGGCGAATTCGCTGCATTTAGCTCCGTCTTTCGTTCCTGTTACCGTTAGCTTTTTTTCGACATCGCAGCATTCATGCAGTGCATCTGCGAGCTTATCCGCTTTCTCGATGAAGCCTATGTGTCTGAGCATCATTTCCGCTGCCTTGAAAATGCTTGACGGGTTCGCATAAGCTCCGAGTCCGTCCTCTATCATACGCGGTGCGGAGCCGTGTATCGCCTCAAACATTGCATATCTGTCACCTATATTCGCACTTCCCGCAGTGCCTACACCGCCTTGAATTTCGGCAGCCTCGTCGGTGATAATGTCGCCGTACAGATTAGGCAGCACAAATACCTGAAACTTATTGCGAATTGCCTTATTCACAAGGTTTGCGGTCATAATGTCGATGTACCAGTCCTCTGCCTCGATATCGGGATAGTCCGCAGCGACCTCTCTGCAAATTGCCGAAAAGCTGCCGTCTGTCTTTTTCATAATGTTTGCCTTGGTAACAATCGACACGCTTTTTTTACCGTTAGCCTTGGCATATTCGAAAGCGGCTCTTGCGATTCTGCGTGTACCCTCAACCGTGGTAACCTTGAAGTCCACAGACAGCGTTTCCGGAATTTCTATGCCCTTGCTGCCGAGCACATATTCGCCCTCAGTGTTTTCTCTGTAAAACATCCAGTCTATGCCCTCTTCGGGCACGCATACAGGACGCACATTCGCATAGAGGTCAAGCTCACTTCTGAGCGTAACATTCGCACTTCCCATGCTGCCGCCCTTAGGAGTTGTCGTAGGACCCTTCAAGATGACATCACAGGCTTTAATCTGTGCCATAACATCATCGGGTACCGCCTTGCCGCAAGCCATACGGTTTTCTAAGGTAAGTCCTTCTATAGTCTTTAATACGACCTTTCCCGCCTCCAGCTCGTCTGCGAGAAGAATTCGGATGAGTCTTTCCGCCTCAGCCATGATGATAGGGCCGATACCGTCGCCGCCGCAAAGTCCTACCGTAATACAGTCAAGTGCTGCGAAGTCCTTTGCTCCTGCCGCTGCCTTGATGTCCTCGGCTCTCTTTATCTGTTCACGCAGGAGCTGTTCGAATTTTTCGCTCGCCTGCTTTATATACAATTCGTTTTCCTTGTTCATTTCCATATCAGTTTCCGCCCTTTCCGACATATTTCAAAAGTCCGCCGTCCTTGAGGATAGCTCTCTGTCTGTCCGTAAAGCTGCATGAAAGCTTTATCTTTTCGCCTGTCGTCAGGTTTTCGAGTGTCATTTCTCCTGTCTCCATACCGCTGAAAACCTCCGTGATTTTAAGCTCATCACCTTGGCTTATCTTTTCGTAATCATCGGCATTCGCAAAGGTCAGAGGCATGATGCCCGCATTTATGAGGTTTGCCGCATGTATTCTGGCAAAGCCTTTTGCGATAACCGCTCTCACGCCCAAATAAAGCGGAACGAGTGCTGCGTGCTCTCTCGACGAACCCTGTCCGTAATTGTTGCCGCCCACGATTATACTCTGTCCCATAGCCTTGGCTCTTTCGGGGAAAGTCGGATCGCAAACCTCAAAGCAATACTGCGAAAGGTGCGGAATGTTCGAACGGTAAGGCAAAATTTTTGCTCCTGCCGGCATTATGTGGTCTGTGGTTATATTATCTTCTACCTTGAGTGATACTCCCGCATTCAAGATGTTTTCCTGCGGATCTGCATCAGGGAAAGGCTTGATGTTCGGACCTCTGAGTATTTCGACATCGGCAGCCTCTTCTTCGGAAGCAGGCGGAAGAACCGCACTGTCATCTATTTTGAAGCTTGCCGGCATGATTATCTCAGGCATTTTGCCGAGGAGCATAGGGTCTGTGATTTCGCCTGTGAGTGCCGCTGCAACAGCGGTTTCCGGAGATACCAGATAAACCTGTGCATCTTTTGTGCCCGAGCGTCCCTCGAAGTTACGGTTAAAGGTACGCAGTGAAACACCTGCCGAGTTAGGCGAAAAGCCCATGCCGATACACGGTCCGCAGGCACATTCCAAAACTCTTGCACCGCTCGCTATAATATCCGAGAGTGCTCCGCAGTCTGCCAGCATAGCCAGTACCTGCTTGGAGCCCGGTGAAATCGACAGGCTGACATCGGGTGAAATCGTTTTGCCTTTGAGCAGTGCAGCAACCTTAAGCATATCGTACAGTGACGAGTTGGTGCAGGAGCCTATGCATACTTGATTAACCTTGGTGCCTTTGAGGCTGTCAACGCTCACAACATTGTCCGGACTGTGCGGACAGGCGATGAGCGGCTTAAGCTCGGAAAGGTTTATGTCAATTACTCTGTCATATACGGCATCTGCGTCGCTTTCCAACGCTACGAAATCATTTTCTCTGCCCTCTGCCTTGAGGAATTCATGTGTAACCTCGTCTGACGGGAAGATGGAGGTCGTCGCACCGAGTTCTGCTCCCATATTGGTTATGGTTGCTCTTTCCGGTACCGAAAGCGTTTTAACACCCTCGCCGCCCCATTCGATTATGGCACCTACGCCGCCCTTTACGCTGAGTATTCTCAAAATTTCAAGGCTGACATCCTTAGCCGTCACAAAATCTCTGAGCTTTCCGGTGAGGTTTACCTTGAACATTTTCGGCATGGTTATGTAATATGCACCGCCGCCCATTGCAACCGCAACATCAAGTCCGCCCGCACCCATTGCGAGCATTCCGATACCGCCGCCTGTAGGTGTATGGCTGTCGGAGCCGATAAGTGTCTTGCCCGGCTTGCCGAAGCGTTCCAAATGCACCTGATGGCAGATTCCGTTTCCGGGTCTGCTGAAATACAGTCCATATTTTTTTGCCATCGACTGTATAAATCTGTGGTCATCGGCGTTTTCAAAACCTGACTGAAGTGTATTATGGTCGATGTATGCCAGTGAAAGCTCGGTTTTAACCCTCGGCACTCCCATCGTTTCGAATTCCAAATATGCCATCGTTCCTGTCGCATCCTGCGTCAATGTCTGGTCTATTTTTATTGCGATTTCATTTCCTACGGTCATCTCGCCGCTTATCAAATGCTCCTTTATTATCTTTTGTGCGATTGTAAGTCCCATCATATGCCTCCCTTGATATTTCTGTATGCGTTGTTAACATGCTCCAGCATGAGCTCTTTCGCTTTTTTCGCATCGCCCTCTGCCATTGCTTCATATATTTTTTTGTGTTCTTCTACCGACTGTGCACTGCGGTTGCTGAACTGCAAGGAAACCTTTCTGTGTTTCATCAGCTTGTGGTGCAGCGGAGAAAGCACGGATTCAAGCGTCGGACTCTCGCTTTCACGATAAATCGTATCGTGAAATTCCGTGTCCAAATCTTTGATTTTTTCAGCATTCCCCTTAGTCACATAAAACTCCTGCTGTTCAAGTATCTCTTTCATTCTTGCCAGTCCCTCAGGCGAAATGTTGTTTACGGCAAGCTCCGTCACATATGGCTCTATCGAGCGTTTTACCGCATACATTTCGTCCACATCTTTTTCGGATATTCCCACTACCTGCATTCCGTTCGGGGTCTGCTTTATTAGCCTTTCTGTTTCCAGTCTGGTCAGTGCTTCTCTGACGGGCGTTCTGCTAACTCCGAGCTCTGCCGAAAGCTTCGGCTCACTGATAACCTCACCTTTGGAATAAACGCCTGTCAAAATATTTTTTTCTATGGCTGCAAAAACCTGATTTGCCAGCGATGTATTCTTATAATCTATCATTTAATAGCTCCTTCCATTCTTCGGACTGCATAAGCTTATCCTCTATTTCACCCTTAGACAGGCTGGTGGTTCTGCCGCCTGCATACATATCGTCCACCCATTCCTTGAAGCGTACAATCTTAGGGTCATCCTTGCTCACCTTATCGCTGCCCTCAAGTCCGAAGTGCTCATTCACCCAGTATGCAATGCCCGCAAGCCCCGATGTATTGCTGATGGAAACTCCCGGTGCTCTGTTGAGCAGCTTTTTCGTATTGAAAATGTTATAGATTTCTTCGTCCTTCATCAAACCGTCAGCATGAATTCCTGCCTTGGTAACATTGAAGCTTTCACCCACGAACGGTGTCATAGGCGGTATATCGTAGCCCATTTCCTTGCGGAAGTATTCGCCGATTTCCGTGATTACCGTAGGATCCATACCGTCCAACGAGCCTCTCAGCGATGCGTATTCGAATACCATTGCCTCAAGCGGAATGTTGCCTGTTCTTTCGCCTATTCCCAGCAGCGAGCAGTTGACCGCACTCGCACCGTAAAGCCATGCTGTCGTAGCGTTTGCAACCGCCTTGTAAAAATCGTTGTGTCCGTGCCACTCTATCATATCGCTCGGTACTCCTGCATAATGCTGCAAGCCGTAGATTATACCGGCTACACTTCGAGGAAGTGCAACCTCTGTGTACGGCACTCCGTAGCCCATCGTGTCGCAGGCTCTGATTTTGACCGGCATACCTACCTCGTTTGACAAATCCATTATTTCGTTTACAAACGGAACCACGAAGCCGTAAAAGTCGGCTCTGGTTATGTCCTCAAGGTGACATCTCGGAACTATACCTGCATCGAAGGCATCTTTTATGGTTTCCAAATAGAAGTCTATCGCCTGTCTTCTGGTCATACCCATCTTCTTGAATATATGGTAGTCACTGCACGATACCAGGATTCCGGTTTCCTCGATTTCAAGCTCTTTTACTTTTTTGAAGTCTTCTTTTTTCGCTCTGATCCAAGTGGTAATCGCAGGGAATTTATATCCCAGCTCCATGCATTTTTCGATTGCCTCCTGATCCTGCTTGGTGTATATGAAAAATTCGGACTGTCTGATGATGCCGTAAGGTCCGCCGAGTCTTGCAAGATACTTGTACAGATCTACTCTCTGTTTAACCGTGTACGGTGCCATTGACTGCATACCGTCTCTGAACGAGGTGTCTGTTATCCAAATATCCGTAGGCATATTCATAGGCACTCTGCGGTGGTTAAATGCGATTTTCGGTACTTCCTCGTAGTCGTACATATCTCTGTACAGATTAGGTTCCTCCACGTCCTGTAAGGAATACTTATAGCTGTTCTGTTCCAGCAGATTCGTTTTATTGGAAATCTCAAGCATGGTTTTACCTCCTTTTATTTATCGCTTACTATTTTGCATTTTGCTGTTTTTTGTTTACTGTATCGTAATATTCTTTATACATTTTTAATACCTGTATACAAGTATAACACTTTATCGCATTAGCGTCAAGTGGCTGTATACATGTATTTTTTTATGTGCAAAAGCTTAACATAATGCCAAAAGAGTACATAGCGAAAGCGATATTTACTGCATAACAAAAAGCCGATAGGCTGCAAGCGGACTTGCAGCCTATCGGCTCTGTTGCTTTCATATTCAGCTTTTTATGAAGCTGCATGTTTTGTGCTTTTATTCTCGGTTCTTTATTTATATATGACGTTTTCACAGTTTCACAGTTTGCACAGAGTGTTTTACACATCGCTTCTGTCCGTATAGTGCGTGTGCAGGAGCTGATGCGAACGCATGCCGCCTGCCATGCCGAGATACTCCTTGTAGAGTTTCTTAACCGTAGGATTGTTATGTGCCTTGCGTATATATTTTTCACGGTCACCCTTGTAAAGAGCACTCGCACGTTTTTCTTTGAAATCTATCCAGTTGCGGACATCGGAAACCTGCAGCGGCTGTCCTCCGCCGTTGATACAGCCTCCCGGACATGCCATGATTTCGATAAAGTCAAAATGCTCGCCCGCTTTGACACGCTCGATGATTTTGCGTGCATTGCCAAGTCCGTGTGCCACTGCCGCACGAATAGTCAGATCTGCGACTTCAAGCTCTGCAATCTTGATACCGTCCTCTATGCCTCGCACCTGGACATAGTCGATTGCGTCTGAACTGCTGCCGTTCAAAAGGTCTGCTACGGTTCTGAGTGCCGCCTCCATAACTCCGCCCGTAGTGCCGAAGATAAGTCCGGCTCCGGTTGACATGCCGAGCGGACTGTCGAACTCACCGTCACCGACAGAGTTAAATTCGATTCCTATCATCTTTATCATTCGTGCCAGCTCTCTGGTAGTGATTACTGCATCTACATCGGCAAGTCCGTTCACCGAAAGCTCCGGTCTTTGAACCTCATACTTTTTCGCAACGCAAGGCATTACCGAAACGACATAAATCGATGCAGGGTCGATTCCGTTTTTCTGTGCGTAGTAGCTCTTGATGACAGCTCCCATCATCTGCTGCGGAGATTTACAGGTGGAAAGGTTCGGAATCATTTCAGGGAAGTTGTGCTCGCAGAATTTTATCCAGCCCGGCGAGCATGAGGTTATGAGCGGCAGAACTCCGCCGCCTCGAATCCGGTCTATAAGCTCGGTACCTTCCTCCATGACCGTAAGATCCGCTGCGGTATCCGTGTCGAATACCTTATCAAATCCGAGCATTCTCAGTGCCGTCACCATCTTTCCCGTCACATCTGTTCCGATAGGATTTCCGAATTCTTCGCCGAGTGCTGCCCTTACAGCAGGAGCTGTCTGTACCACCACATGCTTTTCGGGATCATAAAGTGCCTCCCAAACCTCGTCGATGCTGCGGTGCTCCTGCAGGGCTCCCGTAGGACAGACATTTATGCACTGTCCGCAGTTGACGCACACGCTTGCGTCCAAGCTCTTGTTCTGTGCCGCACCGATTACGGTATGGTAGCCTCTGTTTATGGCAGAAATCGCTCCCACCGTCTGTACATTATTGCACACGCTCACGCATCGTCTGCAAAGTATGCATCTGTTCGGATCTCTCTGAATAGAAATTCCGTCGTCAACGCTCAGCGGCTGCTCCGATGTGATGTGCTCCTGGTATTTTACATAATTCTCAAAATGCACATCCATTTTATCTGTCAGCATTTGCAGCTCGCAAGAATTTGTTCTGGTGCAGCTTTGACATCTGGCAGGGTGATTTGAAAGTATCAGCTCCAGGGTTTTCTGCCTTACCTTCATGATTTCCGGGGTATGGGTTCTGACTTCCATGCCGTCTTTTACCGGATAGCCGCAGGCTGCCTGCAAGGCTTTCGAGCCCTTGACCTCGACCAGACACATTCTGCAGCAGCCGATTTCGCTTACATCTTTGAGGAAGCAAAGCGTCGGAATGTGAATATTGATTTCCTTAGCTGCCTCTAAAACAGTATAGGTATCAGGAACATAAACCTGAATGCCGTCTATTGTTACATGTACTTTTCCCATTTCAGCTTCCTCCTTTATGCATTCTTCATGATAGACTTAAACGGACACTTCGCCATGCAGACACCGCACTTGATACATTTATCCTGGTCAATGCTGTACGGCTGCCCCTTGCTGCCGCTGATAGCACCGACAGGACAGTTTTTCGCACAGATGCCGCAGCATTTGCAGATTTCGCTGTCAACAACATAACGGAGCATGGAAATGCATACTCCCGCAGGACATTTTTTATCTCTTACATGTGCCACATATTCATCTCGGAAATATTTCATGGTGGAAAGCACAGGATTCGGTGCCGACTGTCCCAGTCCGCAAAGCGATGCACGTTTCACTGTATGTGCCAGTTCTTCCAGCTCGTCAAGATCCTCCATCGTGCCTTTTCCTTCTGTTATTCGTGTAATGATGTCCAGCATTCTGCGTGTACCGATTCTGCACGGCGGACATTTTCCGCAGGACTCGTCTACCGTAAATTCTAAGAAGAACTTTGCGATATCTACCATGCAGGTATCCTCGTCCATTACTATCATACCGCCGGAGCCCATCATGGAACCGAGCTTGCTCAAGGACTCGTAGTCAATCGGCGTATCCAAATGCTCTGCGGGTATGCAGCCGCCCGAAGGCCCGCCTGTCTGTGCTGCCTTGAATTTTCTGCCGCCCGGAATTCCTCCGCCGATTTCATAAATCATATCTCTTAAGGTCGTCCCCATAGGTATTTCCACAAGCCCGGAATTGTTTATCTTTCCGCCGAGTGCGAACACCTTGGTGCCTGTCGATTTTTCCGTACCGATGGTTCGGAACCAGTCTGCACCCTTAAGTATAATCTGCGGAACATTCGCAAAGGTTTCCACGTTATTCAAAACCGTAGGTTTTCCGAACAGTCCCCGCACTGCCGATGACGGCGGTTTCAGACGCGGCTCGCCTCGGTTGCCCTCTATCGAAATCATCAGTGCAGTCGCCTCTCCGCATACGAATGCACCTGCTCCCAGACGAATCTCAATGTCAAAATCAAAGCCCTTGCCGAGAATGTTTTTCCCTAAGAGTCCGTAGCTGTGTGCCTGCGAAATTGCAATTTTCAAACGCTGCACCGCTGTCGGGTATTCGGCTCTGACATAGATATAGCCGTACTTTGCACCTATGGCATATGCGGTAATCGCCATAGCCTCCAAAACGGAATGTGGGTCGTCCTCCAAAATGGAGCGATCCATAAACGCACCCGGATCTCCTTCATCGGCGTTGCATACCACGATTTTTTCTGCGGTCTGCTGCTGTGCCGCAACCTCCCATTTAAGTCCGGCAGGGAAACCGCCGCCGCCTCGTCCTCTGAGACCGGAGTCTTTGATAGTTTCTATGACATCCTCCGGCTGCATTTCATAAAGCACCTTTGCAAGTGCCGCATAGCCGTCGAGTGCTATGTATTCTTCAATATGCTCCGGATCTATGCGTCCGCAGTTCTTGAGTGCGATTCGCTGCTGTTTTGAGAAGAAATTCTTTTCCTGTTTGGATTTCAGTCGCTCCACGACCTTACCGCCTTTGATATGCTTTTCCCAAATCTCGTCTATGTCCTCCGTCGTCACCTTGGTATACATGATGTTTTCCGGCTGTACGACAACTATCGGTCCTTCTGAACAAAGTCCGAAACAGCCTGTACGCACTATCGCTGTTTCGTTCTCCATGTGATCTCTTACGGCAAGCTCCTGCAAGCGTTCTTTAAGCTTGTTCGAGCCCGACGAATGACAGCCGCCTCCGCCGCATACCATCAGATGAATTTTTGCTCCTTCTCCTGCCTTCATACCGAAACGGTGCCCGATTTGTTGCAGCATTTCTGATTTTACTGCGTCCAGTGCCTCCGCAGATTCAAGGCGTATGCCTGTGTTTTCTTCTATTCTGCTCATGCGTGCTGCACCTCCTCTGCTCTTTCCTTACTTTCAAGTGCTTCGTATTTGCTGATAATTCCGTCGATGTCGCCTACCGTAAGTCTGCCGTATACCTCGTCGTTTACCGTCATTACGGGTGCCAGGCTGCATGCACCGATACAGCGGCAGGAATCAAGTGAAAACAAGCCGTCTTCCGTACATTCTCCGACCTCTATCATCAACCTCTCCTTCAATTTGTCTAAAATCTCGGCAGCACCCTTGACATAGCAGGCTGTTCCGAGACAGACGCTTACCCGATATTTTCCCTTTTGATTCAAGGAAAATTGGGAATAAAATGTTGCAACACCGTACACCTTTGCTTCCGGGATTTCAAGCCCTTTAGCGATTTTTTTCATTACCTCGGGCGGCAGATATCCGAAAATATCCTGTGCCTCATGCAGTACGGGAATCAAGGCTCCCGGCGTACTGCGATACTTCTCGATGACAGCATCGAGCTGCTCTGTTTGATTTTTTCCGTTGCAGCACATGTTTCTCTCCTTCTTAATTAAAACAACTCACTTTAACGATTGATTTGCTTAATTTTAGCACATGTATACAATATGCACAAGAACAAATTCTGCGTATTTTTTGTTTTTTTTCGAGTTTTTTGGTGAGGCTCTGGAATGATATACGAAAAAAATAACAGGCTTGCAGTCTGTCGATGTTGGTATATGGATTTCGTATAATTTTATAGTTTTGCGAAGAAGAATAAAAAAGAGAAACCGTGAAGCTGTGAAGCTGTGAAGCAGAGAAGCAGAAGTTATGCAGTCAGGCTTTCGGTTTTCATTGACATTTACTGCTCAGTGTGTTATTATAAACCCAAGAGGGCGAGCCGTTGAAAATGGCTCTGCTGATTTAGTTAAAAATAACCGCATCAGTTAGCAGCTTTGGCGGTTATTTTTTATGCCCTGTTT
>CAZLTX010000001.1:28986-32215 GCA_964562555.1 uncultured Oscillospiraceae bacterium | reverse complement strand
ATTATTGCATATATTTTACACCCTTTCGGGTATATTATAGCTCAAAATTCATTTAATATACCTTTTCGGGTATGCTTAATGAATGATACTCACTGCTGTTACATAAAAATTAACGAAACAGTTAATTCACATAAACTCTTTTTGCATTATAAGATTTGTGGTAAAATAATTAAAAGAACACAGAGGGGTAGGAAAGCTTATGAAATTTACACATTTTGATGAGGACGGCAATGCAAGAATGGTAGATGTCGCTGCGAAAGAGGAAACGAAGAGGACGGCGATTGCCAAGGGAAGTATCCGAGTGAATGCGGAGGTGTTCGAGGCGATACGAAACGGTAATGCCGCAAAGGGTGATGTGCTTACGGTGGCGACAACGGCAGGAGTCATGGGTGCGAAACGAACCTCGGAGCTGATACCTATGTGTCACATAGTACCGCTCACACATGTGAGCATCAAATGGGAGCTCGACGAAGAAAGCCTCAGCATAGGCTGCTCCTGTACCGTAAAATGCAGCGGCAGAACGGGTGTGGAAATGGAAGCCTTGACGGCTGTCAGCACGGCACTTTTGACGGTGTACGATATGTGCAAGGCAATGGACAAGAATATGGAAATACAGGAGATTTATTTGGCGGAAAAAAGCGGCGGCAAAAGCGGGCATTTCGTTAACAGGAGAGAAAGATGATAAACAGATATACGAAAAACGGAATACTGAGCGAAGAGGAACAAAGACTTCTTGCCGAAAAAAAGGTGGCAGTCATCGGCTGCGGAGGGCTCGGCGGCTATATCATCGAGATGCTGGGACGGCTCGGAGTGCGGCATTTGGCGGTCTGCGACGGAGATACTTTTTCTGTAAGCAATCTGAATCGACAGCTTTTGGCTACGGAGGACAGCCTCGGCAGGAATAAGGCGGAAACCGCAAAGGAGCGTATGCGGGCAGTGAATTCCGAGGTATCTGTCAAAGCGTTTCCGCAGTTTCTGAGTGTGGAGAACGCAGATGAAATACTGAGCGGCTGTGCTGCGGCTGTAGACGCACTGGATTCACCGCTGATGAAATGTATGCTGGAGGATTTGTGCGAGGAGAGAGGACTGCCGCTTATACACGGAGCGGTCAGCGGCTGGTTCGGACAGGTTTGTACGGTAATGCCGGGTGACAGAAGCCTGCACAAGCTTTACCGAAATCCGGAGGAGCTTGACGATGCCGAGGCGGAAAAGATCGGAAACCCTTCCTTCACGCCGGCAGCGGCGGCAGCTTTGCAGGTAAGCGAAACACTGAAGGTATTGCTGAAAAAGGAAGATATACTTCGGCATGAGGTGTTGTTTTTCGATTTACGCTGCGGTGAATTTCAGACAATGAAGCTGTGAAACGACTTAAAAAGATTTGAAACGCTGAAAAGGCGAAAACGAAAATAGAAAAACAGAAAGACGGAAAACGGAAAACGGAAAGAGAGCTTAAGCATGAGTTTTGATAAATACAGGACGGCGGTCATCACACTCAGCGATAAGGGGGCTGCGGGACTGCGGACGGACGAAAGCGGACCCGAAATCAGACGGATTTTGACACAGACGGGCAAATATGAGGTGGTTTGCGAGTTGCTGCTGCCCGATGGACGGGAAAGACTTGAAGAGGAACTGAAAAGGATTTGTGACGAGGGCAGTGCAAATCTGATTTTAACGACGGGCGGAACCGGTTTTTCGGAAAGAGATCTGACACCGGAGGCGACGCTGGCAGTAGCGGAACGTGAGGCTCCGGGAATCAGTGAATACTTGAGAATGAAATCAATGGAAATTACAGCGAAGGCTATGCTTTCCAGAGCCGTTTCGGTCATACGAAAAAAAACCTTGATTATAAATTTGCCGGGCAGCCCAAAGGCAGTCAGAGAAAGCATGGAATTTTTGCTGCCGACACTGGATCACGGAATGGATATTTTGCTCGGAAAAGACGGAGAATGCGGCAGCAGAGCCGCAAAGGATTTTTCTTTTACGGACGCAGAGGCAAAACGCTGGCTCGATGAGGACGAGGCTGCTAATGAAGGCTTTTGCAGCAAACGCTGGAAATCGGATTTTGTTGTCAAAGCTTTGCGGGAAATGAGAGAGGGAGCTTGTATTGACATCAACGGTGAAAGCTATCGCCTGACGAAAGTCGGCAAACGCTGTTATGAGGACTGCCCGCTGCGTGACAGACTTGGAAAAAGCTGTCCGCTGGCGGCAGGAGTGGCTTTCGGAGAGAGGATTGAAAAATGAAAGACCGCTTTGGAAGGGAAATCGACTACCTGCGAATATCGGTAACCGACCGCTGCAACCTCAGGTGCAGATATTGTATGCCGCAGGAGGGTGTCAGCTCGGTAGGACATGAAAACATTCTGCGATTTGATGAAATATTGCAGCTTGTAAAAATCTTCTGTGCAAAGGGTATCAAAAATGTTAAAATAACAGGAGGAGAACCGCTTGTACGCCGAAATGTCACTCAGCTAGTCAGAGAGCTAAAACAGCTTGGCGGAATCGAAAAGCTGAGCATGACGACAAATGCCGTACTGCTCTGCGGGTACCTTGAGGAGCTGAGTGCGGCGGGACTTGACGCTGTGAATATCAGCCTCGATACGATGAACCCCGAAAGATACCGTTTCTTGACGGGCGGCGGCGAGCTTGCAGCTGTGCTTGAGGCGATAGAGGCGTGTTCGGCATATACCGAGCTTAAACTTAAGCTGAACTGCGTGCTGCTTGCGGATAGCTCACAGCGGGATATTCTCGACATTGCGGCGATGGCAAGGGAACACAGCATAGATGTCCGTTTCATAGAGGCTATGCCTATCGGCTTGGGTAAAGGCATGCAGGGCATGAAACAGGACGAGGTCATGACTGAGCTGGAAAGGGTATACGGAGCTGCGGTGCCGTGCGGCGAAAAACGTGGACAGGGACCTGCGGTGTATTACAGCTTCCCCGATTTTCTCGGCAAAATCGGTTTCATCAGTCCGATGAGTCATAAGTTCTGTGCGAGCTGCAATCGCATCAGGCTTACAGCGGACGGCTTCTTAAAGCCGTGTCTGCAATACGCCGGGGGCAGGGACTTAAAAACGGCAATACGCAGCGGCATGAGCACGGAGGCACTTACGGCATTGATTGAGGAGAGTATCTATGCCAAGCCGCAGGGACATTGCTTTGCGGAGGCAAATACGGCTCGCTTCGAAATTTGTGAGGAGCAAAGGCTGATGTCGGGTATCGGAGGCTGAAC
>CAZLTX010000001.1:0-28886 GCA_964562555.1 uncultured Oscillospiraceae bacterium | reverse complement strand
CTCGCTTCGAAATTTGTGAGGAGCAAAGGCTGATGTCGGGTATCGGAGGCTGAACCGCTCGAACCGACTGAAAAGACCGAACCGATCGAGCAGCCAAAGAAATCAAAAAAAGCTTAGGTATAATGGCAAGAAATACGACAGAGATGGCAGAGCGGGAAGAGAGGACGCATAAGGAAGAAGGATGGCGGCAAAGCAAGGCAGAATAGAAGCGGTTTGTATCAGCGAGGCGAAGGGAACCGCCAAGCAGAATACGGGAGAAGCTTTTTTTAAGGAAAACTACGGACTGGAGGGTGACGCACATGCCGGTGCATGGCATAGACAGGTGTCGCTTTTGTCAGCCGAGAGAATAGAAAAATTCAGAGAAGAAACGGCTGCGGAGGTGAGCTTCGGAGATTTCGGGGAAAATTTGGCGGTCAGCGGTTTTGACCCGGCAGATTTGCCTATCGGAACGAAACTTGTATGCGGCACTGTGACCTTGGAAATCACACAGATAGGAAAGGAATGTCACAGCGGCTGTACCGTAACGCAGCGTACCGGAAAGTGCATCATGCCGACAAGCGGTGTGTTTGCACGTGTACTTACGGAAGGTACTGTCAAGACGGGCGACCGTATTGAAGTAGTTTCAAATAAATAATTTCACACTTCAAAGGGATTTCGAGCTTATCTGCCTAAGGCAGGCGGTATCGCAGGACATGCTAAGGCCTGTGCGTTTGCTACGGAGGTAAGCCGATGGGTGTATGGCGAAAGGCATATGCCTTCCGAATTTGAAAAGATTTTCCAAGGAGGAGAAAAATGAAAAAATTTTTAACTGTACTTTTGGCTGCTGTAATGATATTTTCATTTGCAGCATGCGGCAATCAAGACGCATCGCAGGATGACAGCATCGTAGATGTGAATCTTGAAATTTTGATCGAGCAGGACGACAGCATGATTAACACCTACAGTTTGCTTGCGGTAAATGATAAGGCACCGTTCGAGGACGCAGAGGGCAATGCTGTCAGCGATGTTGCACTTAACACGCAGGGTGCGGACGCTCTGATTAACTGGCTGCTGTCTGATGAGGGCAAGGAGCTGGCTGCAAACTACGGCTTTGACGAATACGGTGAGTATCTGTTCTATCTGCTTGATGACGGTGCTGCCTCTGCCGCAGAGATTCCGCAGGCAACAGAGGAAACAAAGCTTATCCGCATGTCCACGACGACATCTGTTAACGACTCCGGTTTGCTGGGCTATCTGATTCCGAAGTTCGAAGAAAGCTACGGCTACGAGGTTGAGATTTTCTCGGCAGGAACAGGCAAGGCGATTGCGAATGCAAAATGCGGCAATGCAGACTTGATTTTGGTACATGCAAAAGCACAGGAGGAAGACTTCATCAATGCAGGCTTTGCACGCACGGTAGACGGACAGAGTGCGGAAAGACTGTCATATATGTATAATTATTTCGTTCTTTGCGGACCGACTGAAGATCCTGTCGGCGTAAAGGCTATGACTGTTACAGATGCTTTTGCTGCAATCGCAGAGCAGGGTGCTAAATTTGTATCCCGTGGTGACGGTTCGGGAACGCACACAAAGGAACTGGCATTATGGCCGCTTGAGCTTGGCATTACAGTCGAGGCTGAGAGCTTTGCCGATTATGAATGGTACATTTCCTCGAATGCGGGTATGGGTGCTTGCCTGCTGCAGGCTTCCGAACAGGGGGCATATATCCTGTCCGATAAGGCAACCTTCCTGACCTTTGTCGCAAACGGCGGCATGATCGAAGCCTAAAACGAGGCAGAAGCTATGAGTATTGCTCTGGAAAAGGCAGTGGATCTGATTCTTTCGGGTGACCGAACCCTGTTTCAGATTCTCGAGGTAACCCTTAGAATGAGTTTTGCAAGCTCCTTGACGGCACTCCTTTTGGGAGTGCCGCTTGGGGTGCTTTTCGGTAGCACACGCTTTCCGGGGAAAAGAATACTGATTATATTTAACCGCACTATGATGGGCTTGCCGCCCGTCGTATGCGGTCTTTTGTGTTTTTTGATGTTTTGCGGGGTCGGGCCGCTGCGGCATCTGAAGCTGCTGTATACGGTGACAGGCATGGTGATAGCACAGGTAATTTTGATTACGCCTATCGTAATCGGAACGACGGAGCCGTTTGTTGCAGCGATTTATCCGGACATTCGTGAAACGGCATGCGGCATGGGGGTAGGCAGGCTGCGGCTTTTGCGGCTGATTATCGGAGAAAGCCGCTATCAGGTGATTGCAACCTATCTTCTGGCACTCAGCAGAGCCTTAGCTGAGGTCGGTGCGGTGTCAATGGTAGGCGGTGCGATTGCTTTCAAAACCAATGTTATGACGACCGCGATTATGAACTACACGAACATGGGGGATTTTAAGATGGCACTGGCACTCGGTATTATACTGTTTGCGATTTCGCTGATCATAAATCTCACTGTGTCGTTTCTGCAAGGGAGGTCGGAGTGATGAAAGAAAAACCGTCGGGAAAGATATGCACCGAGGCTTTGAAAAAGAGCTTTGGCACAAGAACGGTGCTTGAACTTCCGAGGCTGGAGTTCGATTTAGGCAGAATTTATGCGGTCATAGGAGCTAACGGCAGCGGCAAATCAACATTTGTAAGGATTTTGTCGGGAATGACGGAGGCAGATGATGGCAAGCTGCAAATCGAAAGGTCGGAACGGACTGCCGACAAGCTGAAAATCGGATATATGCCGCAGAAAAGCTATGCCTTTCGCATGAGTGTAAGGCAGAATTTGCTGCTGAACGAAGGGTGCGAGGAGGCTCGTGCCGATGAACTGCTAGAGGCAGTGAAGCTCACAGAGCTTAGCGGCGTGCAGGCGAAAAAGCTTTCGGGCGGTGAAACGGCTCGCATGGCACTTGCAAGAATTCTTATGAGAGATTATGAGCTGCTGCTGCTCGATGAACCGACGGCGGCGATGGATATAGAAACGACGATACTTGCCGAAAAGCTGCTGCGTGATTATTGCGAGCGGACAGGCTGCTGCATGATACTTATCACACATTCTTTGCAGCAGGCAAGGCGAATGGCGGACGAGCTGCTGTTCCTGCATAAGGGGAAGCTGATAGAGAGAGGAAGTACGACTGAGCTGCTTTCAACACCGAAAAATCCGCAGACGCAGAAATTTATCGAATTTTATGGGAACTGAAAATGGAATTATTAAAGGTTGATACATTAGAAGAGGCAATCCAAAAGCTCGTGCTGTACGCCGGCGGAAACGGAACGGAGGAAAGCGGGATAAGACTGAGAACGAAAAGCGTTGCTTTCTGCGATGCGGTCGGCTGCACCTTGGCGGAGGACATCGTATGTGAGGAAAACATACCGCCTGCTGCACGGTCGGTCATGGACGGCTATGCGGTTCGAAGTGCGGATACAAGCGGTGCTTCGGAGGGAGTACCCTCGTTTTTGAATATCGTCGGCGAGGTGGAAATGGGTAAAGCAGCTTCCTTCCGCATAAAAAGCGGAGAATGTGCATATATCCCGACCGGCGGATTTTTGCCCGAGGGCTGTGATGCGGTTGTGATGCTTGAGGACTGCGAGAACTTCGGCAGCTCGCAGGCAGCTGTTTATACGGCGGTTTCACCCGGCAGGAATATCGTACAGGCAGGCGACGATATGAAAAAGGGCGAGGCAGTCATCAAATGCGGAAAACGCTTGGATTATGCAGATATCGGCGTTTTGGCAGCTGTCGGAAAGGAAAGGCTTGAGGTTTACAGACCTTGGCGTGTCCATGTGATTTCGACGGGTGACGAAATCGTTCTGCCCGAACAAAAACCGTCGGAGGGACAGATGCGAGATGTGAATTCCCATACGATTGCGGCATTGGCAGGAAAGTACGGCTTTGAAACGAGTACAGAGCTTTTGCCTGACGATGAAAGCTTGCTGGAGATGCATATCAGAGCTGCTATGGAAAGCTGCGACATCGTTGCCGTAAGCGGCGGCAGCTCGCAGGGTAAAAAGGATGCGACGGCAAAAATCATAGACAGACTGGCTTCAAGCGGTGTTTTGACACACGGGATTGCTGTGAAACCGGGCAAGCCGACGATTATAGGCTTTGATGAGCCTTCACATTGCGTATTGCTCGGTCTGCCGGGACACCCTGTAGCTGCGGTGTTGCTCTTTGACCTCATAGCAGGCGGTCTGTGGAAAGAAATGAGCGGTGAATGCAGGAGCGACAAGTCGAGCTTTCTTTACGGAAGGCTTGATGTTAATCTGCCGGCATCACCGGGGCGAAAGACCTTTCAGCTTGTGAAAATTTTCGAGGAGTATGCGGAAAAGGACGGCACAGCGGAAATCATAGTGCGGCCTGTGTACGGCAAATCCGGACTTATTCGCACGCTGGCTGAGGCAGACGGATATATAGTTATGGAAGTGAATGAAGAGGGGCTGTGCCGTGGAACGCAGGTAAAGGTGCAGCTGTTAAGATAAAAACGACAGTAAAGAAGGGGCGAAAATGACCAAGAGAAATCTATATCTGAAAACAACGCCGGCGGATGAGGCTCTGCAAAAATATACGGAAGCTCTGCGTATGCAGTCTTGCTTGACAGCGAAAACGGAAAAAGTCAGTGTTTATGACAGCCTTGGCAGAGTTACGGCAACAGCGATATTCGCACAATGCTGCTCGCCGTTATTCAATGCGGCAGCGATGGACGGAATCGCTGTTGTTTCCAAGGCGACAGCAGAGGCTTCTGAAACGAATCCTCTTAGACTGAAATTAGGGCGTGACTATATCATCGTGGATACGGGAGATCCGATAAATGCACCGTATGAGGCGGTCATTATGGCAGAGGATATTGTGGAAGTAGATGATGAAACGGTAGAAATCACCGCCTCGGCAGCAGGCTGGCAGCATGTCAGACCGTTGGGCGAGGATATTGTTGTCGGTGAAATGCTGATTGCGACGAATCACCGCATAAGAGCAGTGGATATAGGTGTGCTGCTTGCAGGCGGCATTTTGGAGGCAGAGGTTTTCACAAAGCCGAGAGTGGGAATAATCCCGACAGGAAGTGAAATTATCCCTCCGCACGAAATGCCTGCGGAGGGTGAAATCATCGACTCGAATTCGGGCATGTTTGCAGCCATGGTTACAGAAGAGGGCGGTATTCCGACACGCTACGATATAGTCAGCGATGATTATGAAATGATCAAAAAGACCGTGCTTGCGGCTCTTTCGGAGCAGGATATGCTGATTATCAATGCAGGCTCAAGTGCCGGAACGGAGGATTATACCGTACATATTCTGAGAGAAATCGGGGAGGTCGTCATACACGGCGTAGCCATAAAACCCGGAAAGCCGGTGATTCTTGCGATTGTAAACGGTAAGAGCGTGATTGGGCTGCCGGGCTATCCCGTCAGTGCTTATCTGGCTTTCGAAAAATTCGTGTCGCCTGTATTGACGGCACTTTCGGGCAGCGGAAAGAAAAGCGGCGGCAGCAAAAGCGTTAATGCGGTGCTTTCACGTCGTCTTGTATCCTCTTTGAAACACGAGGAATACGTGCGTGTACGTGTAGGCAAGGTCGGAGAAAGGCCGGTATGTGCACCGCTTGCCAGAGGAGCAGGTGCAGCAATGAGCCTTGTTCGTGCGGACGGTTTCTGCGTGATACCGCAGAACTGTGAGGGCTACGAAGCAGGAGAGAGCGTAACAGTGGAGCTGTACAAGAGCATGGAGGCGGTGGAAAACACCTTGGTTTCCATCGGCAGCCATGATTTAATCATAGATATTATAGGTGATATGATGTCCGCAGCGTATCCCGGCACAGAGCTGTCAGGCACGCATGTCGGGAGCATGGGCGGTCTGATGGCACTGAAACGGGGCGAAACCACATTGGCACCGACGCATCTCTTAGATGAAGAAAGCGGTGTTTATAATATTCGCTATCTCAAGGAAATTTTTCCGAACGAGGAAATCAGCCTGATTAAAGGTGTGCAGAGAATCCAGGGCATAATGGTCAAAAAAGGAAACCCTCTCGGCATTACAGGTATAGAGGATCTGACAAGGGTACGCTTTATCAACAGACAGAGAGGTGCGGGGACCCGTGTACTGCTCGATTACAAGCTGAAGCGAGCGGGAATATCCTCGGAAAGTATAAACGGCTACGATAAGGAGGCTGCAACCCATATGGCGGTAGCTGCACTTGTAGCCTCGGAGGAAGCCGACGCAGGCATGGGAATCAAGTCGGCAGCGGAAGCACTCGGACTTGATTTTATCGAAGTAGGTGTGGAAGACTATGATTTCGCAATCCGCACATGCGACTTAGAACTCCCGCTCGTCCAAAAATTCCTGACAATACTCAAAAGCCCCGAATTTCACAAAAAAACAGAAGAAATCGGCGGCTACGGCATAGAACACATCGGCGAAATCCAAGCAGTACGATAAAAAACGAAAACGCCTCACGAATTAAATCGGAGGCGTTTAAGCTCTTACAAATTATTGGAATGAAATTGCAGTGAAAGTGAAATTACGCTGCATAATACCGCTTGAGTGCGGTTTCTACGATGGCGAGGACTTCGTCCATGCCGCCGACACATTCCCAGTCCTGCGAGATATGGAGCTTGACGAGCTTGTAAATCCGGTCACGGTAGTAGTCCATTGCAGCTTGAAAATCAAGCTCACGGCCTTGGAGCTGCCGCACATCATATTCGGCAAATTCAAGGGTGATTTTGCATCGCTGCCGCATTTCACCGTCGGTGCCGTTCGGAAAATCCAAGACAGCCACATCGACGCTGTTAAAAAAGGGTGCATCGGGTATCAGTCTTATTTCTTTCATCTTTATCCTTGCCTTTCGGCGGCACAGCTATATGCCGCCTCATATAATTTAGCTTATATAGCCTTGCCCTCGCAGTAACGCAGGGCTTTTTTGAATTCCTCGTAGCCCCAGTAAACAGGAGTAGGGTAAATCGGGTTACCTTCTTTCATCGCCCAACGAATAATCTGATCTTCATCTTCTTCAGGAATCGGGTCGATGTACTTAGGAATGTCCATCTTTTCCTTGAGCTCTTCAATCCAGGAAATGAACTTTTCAGCTTTTTCGGCATCGGATTTACCTGTCATGCCGCAGACCTCAGCAAGTCTTGCCAGTCTTTCATGTGCAGCAGGACCGAAAAGACGCATAACATGCGGCAGATTGATCGACATTGCGAGTCCGTGAGGAGTTCCGTAAAGTCCGCCGAGTGTGTGACCGATTGCATGTACATAGCCGACGCAGCCTCGTGTGAACGCACGACCTGCATAGAAAGCAGCTTTCTGCATATTTTGACGAGCCTCCAAATTCGTGCCGTCGGTATAAGCATCGTAGAGATTATGATAAATCAGACGAACAGCATCTTCGGCAAGCTTATTCTCAAGCTTGGAATTATATGTGTGATTGGTATATGCCTCGACTGCATGGCAGAGTGCATCAATACCTGTCGTGGAGGTTACCTTAGGCGGCAGTCCTACAGTCAGCTCAGGGTCGAGAACCGCAAACTTAGGCATGAGTGAAGTGTCCTGAATAGCCGCTTTATGCTTTGTTGCAGAATCGGTGATAACAGCGGCAAGCGTAGTTTCGGAGCCTGTTCCCGCCGTTGTCGGAACCGCATAGAACATCGGGAGCTTGTGCAGAACCTTAAAGGTTCCCTGGAGCTGTGCGATGCTCTTGTTAGGACGTGCAATACGAGCACCGATGCCCTTGGCACAGTCCATAGGCGAGCCGCCGCCGAAGGCGATCATACATTCGCAGCCGGTGGATTTATACAGCTCGACTCCGTTGTTGACATGGATGTCGGTCGGGTTCGGTTCAGCCTTGTCATAGAGAACATATTCGACACCCTCTGCATCGAGGGCCTCAAACAGATTGTTTAACGCACCAAGCTTCATCAGAACTGCATCGGTAACGATCAAAACCTTGTGGTAGCCGTCTTTTTTTATTTTAGCGGGCAGTTTTTTGATGCAGCCCGGTCCCTCAAGTGTTTCCGGAATGCTCCAAGGCAGAACTGCCATGCCGATTTTGAAACAGGCTTGGAATGTGCGTGCATATAATTTTCCCATGATTTTCCTCTCTTTCCGCAGTTATTGCTAATTACTTTTATACATCTATTTTTGTCTTGTGAAATTACTGAAACGAAATTGCGTCTATAGGACAGACGCTTTTGCATATGCGGCAGTCGATGCAGTCCTTTTCCTTGCCTTCGATCATGCGGGCTACGGTATGAATATCGCCGTGAAACTTAGGAGGCTCGATTTCGAGGCAGTCCTTAGGACAGTTTTCGACACAGACGCTGCAGCCTGCACATAAGTCAATGTCGATGAGCGGGCGTTTCCACTCCGACTTCGGAACTTTGACAGCGGCAGTACCGAGCTCGTCGTTAATGCAGCCCTTGGCACAAAGCTTGCCGCATACACCGCAATTGATGCAAAGCTCGGCATCAATGCTGTGAGGCTCCTTGAGTGTTCCTGTAATCGCACCGACAGGACAGTTTTTCGCACAAAGCGTACAGCCTATACAGCCGTCTGAAATATGATAAGCCATAATTCTTAACTCCTTTCCGAACCCACATCAGCCGCCGCCGGACGGTGCCATCAAAACCAGTTCATCACCGTCGCAGAGTGCAGCCGAAAGTTTGCTTTGCTTGCCGTTTACCATGAAAACGCATCTTTTGAAATCTCGGACTTCCCAGCCGGTAGCTCTCGCTACGACCTCGCAGGCCTCCTTGACGGTGGAAACATAGGCTTCCATGCCCTTGAAACCTGTCTTGAGTCTGAGGGAGCCGAACAGTTTAATGGAAACCATGCTATCACCTCTCGTCCATTTTTAATTCGATATTCAGATTTTTCAGCGTGCGTGCGGTCGGAACGCCGTCGGCGGTCCAGCCACGAGCCTTGTAATATACCTTCTTCATGCGTTCCAGAGGAACCTTCGTGCTTTCGTCACCCGGCACCTGAGGAATGTCCGTCAGGCGGGACGGAAGAGAATCGTCCTTGGCACGAATACCGAAATGCGTATTTATGTACCGCTCCAAGGTGTAGCCGCGTTTGCCGGCCTTGAAGAAAGTACCGAAAGTAACAGGCATACCCGTAATCAGCTGCAAAGCCTTGGATTGATTGAAAATAACCGGCAGGTGGAAGCAGGCGATAAGCGGGAATTTGTTCAAAAATCTCAGCACAGCTCCGATGTAAGGAACCGCAGCACAGAAAAGCTTCGTGTACCAGCTCTGCGGATTGCTGATTATCGGAGGCGGGAAGAACGCATAGGTCGTGAACAGACACTGACCGCATGAGGATACGCCCTCCATCAAATCCTGGAACATAACGGTAAAGTCAGGCTTGGCATGCGGTGTCTGTGCATCGACATTCAGTGCCAGCCCCTCCACGATGATCATATATCCGCCGTTCAGATGACAGCCACCTCGGTTGGAAATCGCATAGCCGAGACCGAGGCCGACGGAACGCCGCGGCTCATAAGCCGCGAGCTCCATTCCTTTGGAATGGTTCGCAAATTCCTTTCCGCCGTATTTTTCCGAGCATTTGCGAGATCCGTCGGCAAGCTCATTGCCTATGCCTCGGCGATAAGCAATGTCCTCCCAAAGCTGTGAGATCTGATCGGTCTGGCCGAAACACAATCCGTTATCCCAAAGACCCTTTTCGTTAGCCTCCATCGCATAGCCGAGTGTGCTGGCTGCGGATATGGTATCCATGCCGAGCTCGTCAAGCTCGTAGTTCCATTTCAAAATCAAAGACAGGTCATTGTTGAGAATTCCGCCGCCGAGAAGCCCGAGCGTTTCGAGCTCAGGGCCCTTGACCGCCTTGCCGTTTACCTCTACGGTACGGGCACACTTGATCGGGCATGTCAGACAGCCCTTGTTTACAATATTATATTTTTCGGCCAAAGTTTCACCGCTGACCATGTCAAAGTCATCGTAATGACCGTAGTTGTAGTTTTTGGTGGAAAGCTGTCCTCGCATCTGCATAGTGGAAACGAGTCCCGCAGTACCCATACGAGGCATTTGATCGCCGGTAAGCGGGTGCTTTCTGAGATATTTGAACCAGGACTTGTTAAGCTTCGAAAGCTTTTCGGGATTTTTCACGCTCACGGTATGATTGCCGGAAACAGTGACAGCCTTGAGGTTTTTCCAACCCATGACACAGCCTACGCCGCCTCGTCCCGCAAGACGTTCGTTGCTGACAACAGAGGCATACAGCACCAGATTTTCGCCGGCAGGTCCGATGACGATTTTGCCGTTTTTGACGGTCTTGCCGTTGCTGCTTTCGGCTGCAAGCTTTTCGTCCAAAGCCGTTTGAACGGGACCGGTTTTCATGCCCCAAAGATCTGCCGCATCATGGAAGGTAAAGCGGTCGTTGTGAATTTCAAGCCATACGGGCGTTTCGCTCTTGCCTTTGATGATAAGAGCGTCCAAGCCGGCTTTTTTCAGATAATAGCCGAAGTTGCCGCCGCAGTTGGATGAGGTAAGAATACCTGTCTGCGGAGAAAGAGTGGAAATATTAAATCTGCTTGAGCTCGGAACACCCGAGCCGGTGAACGGACCGGTCGAAATTACCAGCATATTTTCCTCCGACAGCGGGGAGGTTTCGGGTGTCAGACAATCACCGAGAATTTTCGCAGCCATAGTTTTGCCGCCGATGAAAAGTCTGCGGTCACGGTCTGTCCACGGATATTCCTCGGTTCGGCGAGTCGTCAAATCTACAAGCATGACCTTTCCCATATATCCGCCGTAATTGGTAGCCATAGCAAGCCCTCCTTATTACTGTACATCTTTGTATATTTAAGACCTTTGCATTTTTATACAAAATACCTAAATTGTATAAACATATTTTACCACTTATACATGGAAAATAACAGAGCTTTTGATAATGTATCTTGTATACATGTTGAAAAATCAAAAAGAACGGGTATGCAGTGCAGCCTGCATACCCTATGCATAGATATAAAATGCTTAAAATTTATCGTTTTACTCCTTCACAAGCTCCTTGACGGAGGTTGCCAAGCCTGCCAGCCCTTGAATTTCCGACGGAATTATAATCTTCGTTGCCTGTCCGTCTGCGGCTTTTTGGAATGCCTCAAGGCTCTTGAGCTTGATAACGGCATCGTCAAGCTCTGCCTCCTTGATGAGCTTCAGACCGTCTGCGGTAGCTTTGTTAAGCATGAGGATAGCCTCGGACTGACCCTCTGCCTCCTTGATTGCGGTCTGCTTTTTAGCCTCGGCTTGCAGTATGGCAGCCTCTTTCTGACCCTCTGCAATGAGGATTGCGGACTTCTTTTCACCCTCTGCGATGAGGATTGCCTCTCTTCTTTCACGCTCTGCACGCATCTGCTTTTCCATGGCAGTCTGAATGTCACGAGGCGGAGTGATGTTTTTAACTTCAACTCTGTTGATTTTGATACCCCAAGGGTCCGTAGCCTCGTCGAGAACCAAACGAATCTTGGAATTGATATGCTCACGGCTTGTCAGCGATTCGTCGAGCTCAAGCTCACCGATGATGTTTCTGAGTGTGGTCGCTGTCAGATTTTCGATTGCATCCATAGGACTTTCAACACCGTAGGCATAAAGCTTAGGGTCTGTAATCTGGAAATAGATTACGGTATCGATTTCCATGGTAACGTTATCCTTGGTGATAACAGGCTGCGGCGGGAAGTCGATAACCTTTTCTTTGAGCGAAACCTTGCGGGCAATTTTGTCGATCAACGGCAGCTTGAAGTGCAGTCCGACCTGCCAGGTTCCGTGATATGCACCGAGTCTTTCAACGACATAAGCTCTTGCCTGCGGCACGATGCGAATATTCGTTACCAAAAGCCCGATAACGATTAAAATTAAAATTGCAATAATAATCAGTTTTAACATCTTTATCCTCCTGTAATACTCCTGATAAACTCATGATTTTTGTTTGCTTTTTCGGCTGCGTTTTAAGTATAACTTTGCAGCTTCGGCACGATTATGCCTTATGCGTTTTCATGCACCTCTGCAACAACGAGCTTGACACCTTCGACCTTGATAACTTTAACAAGGCTGCCCGCTGCGATTTCATCACTCTCCCTTTCACAGACCGCAGACCAGACCTGTCCTCCGATTTTGACCTGACCGACTCCGTAGGCGGGAACAGCACTGACAGTGACCGCATGCTGACCGATGAGTGCATCCACATTCGTTTTTTCGGAGCCTGTCTTGAGCTTTTCGACGAAAATCTTGCGTGTAAAAACAAGCAGGCAGACGGAAACGACGAAGAAAACGACGACTTGAACCGCAAGCTGCAAATCGAGCAAAGCACATGCGAGTGCCACGAATGCTCCTCCGGCAAACCAAATGGTCGCAAGTCCCGCAGTCAATGCCTCGATGATCAGGAAAATCAGAGCGATGGCGAGCCAAACGACAGTCATACTGACCGTAAATCCGAATAGAACCATAAATTTCCCCTTTCTGTTCAGCGTTTACGACTTTCGCAGTGCATACGGCTGTGTTTATTCAGCCCTTAACCGCTTTTTTTCATCGCTTTCTCGGCTTTAGCGGTACGCACATGAAAATCTTATTAAGAACAGTATATCATTTTTCTTGCAGACATGCCACAATTATATTAAAATAATGAAAAAGAGATAGAGAGGAAAAGACTGCTATGATCAGAATAAATGAAGAAAAATGTATAAGCTGTCTGCGTTGTGTTGACAAGTGCATATGCAGAGCCATAGAGGTGCAGGAGGGAAAACCGGTGCTCAACTACGAAAAGGGCTGCGTCAAATGTATGCACTGTGCGATTGCCTGTCCCGAAAATGCGATTACATACAACGGACAGTCCGCCGTTCATTCGGAGGAGCTGGCTGTATTTGAGGAAACCTTTTCCGCCGATTTGGAGAACTTCCTTATGCAAAAGCGTTCGTACCGCAATTTTACCGAGGAGCTTGTTCCTATGAGTGAAATCACTGCGGCACTGAATGTTGCGGCGTGGGCTCCGAGTGCGAAGAACCAGCACCCTGTCAAATACTATGTTGTAAACGGCAGAGAAAAAATAGATGAGATGATGGAGATTATAAAGGAATATATTCGTGAAACGGGAGAATGCACGGAAATTTTAGGCGGCTTGGAGGCAGGTCACAACATGGTTTTCGGAAAGGCTCAAAGCGTTATAATTGCATATGCGAGAAACAATGCCAACCGTCCGTCGGAGGATACGACTATCGCCTTGACCTATGCTGAGCTTGTGTTACAGGCAAGGGGAATAGGAACCTGTTGGTCGGGATATCTGCAAAGATTTCTCAACCGCTGCGATAAGCTGGCTGCCATGTTCCCGGTTCCTGAAAACAATGCCTTTTACGGCTGCATGCTGCTCGGCTACCCGACGGAAGAATATTTTTACGTACCTAAACGCCTGAAACAGGCTGATATACAGGAAGTTTAACGACAAAGGATTAAAGAAAACAGGAGGTAATAAGATGACACATTGTTTCGTAAACTATACTTTCAAAAACAAGGAAGACAGAGACGGATTTTATTCGGAGCTGACGGAGAAGAAGCTTGATGAAAAATGCAGGGCAGACAAGGGCTGCATACAGTACAAGTATTTTTATCCGATTGGCGAGGATAATGTGATTTTCCTTTGGGAAAAATGGGAGAACCAAGAGGCACTTGACGGACATATGCAGCAGCCGCACATGCCTGAGCTGCGTGCGATTAAGGAAAAATACGGAGCTGTCACCGACATCGTAAAACAGGAGCTGTCTGAATAAGGAATACAGATAAAAAAGGCGATTGTCAGAACGACGACCGCCTTTTTCGATGAACTGAATTTGAATATAAACGAGAATAAACCTACACATTCTGCATTGCGTCCAAAATTGTGATTTGTTCCTCGACGACCTGATGCTCTGAGTCCTCCTGCTCGCGGTAGCTTTTCATTATGTCTGCGAAAATCTCCGCTGTTGACGGCGGTGTATAGCTGATACAGTTTGCCCCTGCCTCTATGGTTGCCATGATACTTTCAGGGGACGGACCACCGGTAGCTATGATAGGCACATCGGGGAAGTCCTTGCGGATACATCTTACGACTTCGGGGGTTCTGGCTGCTGCAGATACGTTCAGAATAGAAACTCCGGCATCGAGCCTTGCCTGTATATCGGAATTTTCGTTTATTACGGTAGCGATAATAGGAATATCGACAGCCTTATGAATCTGCATAATGTTGTCGTTGGTTACAGGTGCGTTGACAACGACACCCCAGGCACCGTCACCCTCGGCATCGTTTGCGATTATAGCTGAGCGGACACCGTTGGTTATGCCGCCGCCCACACCGACGAAAACCGGCATAGGTGCGACGTTGATTATCGAGCGTGAAATTACCTGCTGCGGAGTGAAAGGATAGACTGCAAGCACCGCATCTGCGTTGCAGCTCCTGATTATGGCTATATCCGTAGTGAAAATTACGGACTTGATTCTTTTTCCCATGATAACGATGCCCTTTGCCTTGTATATTTCCTTAGGCATCTCCAAATACTTCGATCTCAGCTTCCCCGCAATTCGAGGCAAATCGTTTTTGTCCATTGCAGTACCTCCTCATACAAACTTATCCCAAATCAAACATACTTATCGACATTCACATACAATTTACCCTTTTTAGACTCACCGCTGATGCCGTTGTAGATTGCTTTCCCCTTGCCACGCAAAACGACCTTTTCTCCGCCCTTGAGGGTGAAGTCAGGCTTGCTTATTTCCCTGCCGTTTACAAAGACCTTTCCTCGGCTGATTGCTTCCGTTGCGTCCTTTCTGGATATGCCGAATATACCTGCTGTTATATTATCAAGTCTAGGTGAAGACAGCGTGAATTTCAAGTTTTTTGTTTCTGATTTTAAGCTGTTCAGAGCAAAGACAGACGCTTTCTTAACATTGATACTGACTGAGCCGGCGTGTCGAAAGTTTTCCGCCAAATAGTCACCGAGCTCTGCGGCAACTATGATTTGGGCACCCTTGGGAGCTACGATTATGTCACCGATTTTCTCACGGCGTATGCCCTCGCCGATAAGTGCACCCAAATAATCTCGGTGACCGAGAGTTCTGTGCTCGGCAGGCGGAATGCTGACCTCGAGCAGGCAGATAGGGCAGTCGTCGGGATTTTCGGCGAAATATTCAAGCAGGATTTGTGCGATTGCAGAGTTCTTTTCTTTTTCGTTGGCAAAGGCGGCAAGTGCATTGACCTTTTCGGGCACGCCGCTGTAATCCGGGAGGAAAACGACCTGCTGCCGCTCGGCATCTCCGTAGCCGCCGAAAAGATACACGCCCTCCTTCATGTGAGTACGCAAAAAGCCGGAAAGCAGGCTTTGCTGCTCGATGCTTAAAAAATCGCTGTGCATGTTCATATAATAGTCGCAGAAGCGTTCATATTTTTCCTGTACAGTTTTCAAAAACAAATTATTTTCGTCCATAAGTATTCCTTTTTATATTCCAATTTGAGCCGAATCGTGATATACTGAAATTCGTTGCTGAAAAGATTGTAACATATTTTTGCATAGATTTGAAAGGAGTTTTGAAAATGAAATATCAGTATACACCTAAGGGAGTATGTGCACGTTCGATAATCGTAGAAATGGACGGAGATGTTTTGAAGAGTGTGGAGTTCGTAGGTGGCTGCGACGGCAACCACAAGGGCATCTGCTCGCTCGTAAAGGGCATGAAGGCTGAGGATATCGAGGAAAGACTGTCGGGAATCACCTGCGGCTTCAGGGATACCTCATGTCCGGATCAGCTTGCAAAGGCTGTCTGTGAGGCGATGCAGCATGAATAACAGGATTTTCAAAGCCTTTATCAGGGATTGGGAAGATGTCAGAAATCCCAAGGTGCGTGACAGCTACGGCAAGCTTGCGGGCATAGTGGGTATTTTGTCGAATACGCTGCTGTGCGTAATGAAAATTTTGGTCGGACTGATATCGGGAAGTATAGCGATAGTTGCAGATGCCATCAACAATTTGGCAGATGCGTCATCGTCGCTGATTACGCTTATAGGCTTTAAGCTTGCGGGAATGCCGGAGGACAAGGAGCACCCTTACGGGCATGCACGTATAGAGTATTTGGCAGGGCTGCTCGTATCGGTAATCATTATCGTAGTGGGCTTCGAGCTCGGAAAAGGCTCTGTCGAGAAGATAATCACGCCGACACCGACGGAATTCAATGCGACGGTGGTTATCGTGCTGCTTTTGGCAATAGGAATCAAGGTGTGGCAGGCGGTTTTCAACATAGCCGCAGGCAAGAAAATAAATTCGATGACACTGATAGCTACTGGAGCAGACAGCCGCAACGATGTGATTTCGACCTCGGTGGTTTTGCTGAGCCTCATTATCGGACATGTCTTTGAAATTCAGATAGACGGATATATGGGTGTGCTTGTGGCACTGTTCATAATTTGGTCGGGAATAGGGCTGGTGCGTGAAACTGTCAGTCCGCTACTCGGAGAGGCACCCGATCCCGAGATGGTCAAAGAGATTGAGGACATAGCAAACGAGCACGATGGTGTGCTCGGAATTCACGATTTGGTCGTACATAATTACGGACCTGGCAAGGTTTTCGCTTCGCTGCATGTTGAGGTAGATGCGGCTGTAGATGTGATGGTTAGCCATGACATGATCGATAATATCGAGCATGAGGTTTCGCAGCAGCTGAACATAACCTGCACCGTGCATATGGATCCTATTGATTTGACAGATCCGAACAGAGAACCTCTGAAGCACCTGCTTATGGAAAAGATTGCGAGCATAGACGGCCTCCAAAACTTCCATGACCTCAGACTGGTTCCCGGACCTACGCATACGAATGTGGTATTCGATGTGACGGTGACACCGGGCTGCAAGCTGTCAGAGGACGAAATAGCGGAAATTTTCGCAGCCACAGTCAAAGAATATAACGAAAGCTTCTGCACGGTGGTCGAATTCGACCGTGCGTATGTGGATTGAAAAATCTAAAAGTAAAAAAGGTCACCGAAAACCCGGGAAAGGGTAGCCGGTGACCTTTTGAATTTTTGACAGTTCACGAGTCTTACACTATCTTCGTCGTCCAATCCTCCACATTCCAAACATCGGTTACGAAATCTTCATAGAACAGCGGGTCATGTGAAACGAGCAGTATGGTGCCGGGGAAGGCTGTCAGTGCACGTTTAAGCTCGTCCTTCGCATCTACATCGAGGTGGTTGGTAGGCTCGTCAAGCACAAGCCAGTTGTGCTCACGGTTCATCACAATCGCAAGACGAACCTTTGCGTTTTCACCGCCCGAAAGCACACGCATCTGACTCGTGATATGCTCGTTGGTCAATCCGCATTTTGCCAAGCAAAGCCGAACCTCACGGTTTTCCATCGACGGGAATTGTGCCCAAAAGGTATCGAGTGCCGTTTCGGCAGAATCTCTGTCGGCTTCCTGCTCGAAATAGCCCGGGAAAAGATAGTCGCCGAGCTCGACGGTGCCGCCGAGAGGGTTCAGCTTACCCAAAATCGTTTTGAGCAGAGTGGTTTTGCCGAGACCGTTTGTGCCGACGATAGCAACCTTCTGACCACGCTCGAGGGTAAAAGAAACCGGACGGGTCAGCGGTTCATCGGGACTGTAGCCTATTATCAGATCCTTAGCCTCAACGATGAAACGGCTAGGTGTTCTTGCCATAAGGAAGTTAAACTCAGGCTTGATTTTCTCCGTAGGTCGTTCCAGAATTTCCATCTTGTCGAGCTGTTTTTGGCGTGAGTGAGCCATGCCTCGAGTTGCGACACGTGCCTTGTTCCTGGCAATGAAATCCTCAAGCTTTTCGATTTCGGCCTGCTGACGCTCATAAGCAGCCTTTTCCTGTGCCTTCTGAACCTCATACATGCGGCGGAAGTTTTCATAGTCACCGGTGTATCTGGTGAGATTGCCTCCGTCAAGATTGTATATTACATTAACTACGGAGTTCAAAAACTCCATGTCGTGTGATACGAGAATGAATGCGTTTTCGTAATTCTGCAAATATCTGGTCAGCCAAACGATGTGCTCGTGGTCGAGATAGTTGGTAGGCTCGTCCAAAATCAAAATTGACGGATTTTCGAGCAAAAGCTTTACGAGCAGAACCTTGGTACGCTGTCCGCCCGACAAATCGGAAACATCTCTGTCAAGCCCGATATCACGCAGTCCCAAGCCGCCGGCTACTTCCTCAATCTTCGCATCGAGCTGATAAAAACCGCTGTATTCGAGGATTTGCTGGATTTCACCTGCATCCTCCATCATTTCGTCCATCTTGTCAGCGTTTTCTTCAAGAGCCATATCTTCATAGAGCTTCAGCATCTCTGCCTCGAGCTCGTGCATATGATTGAAAGCGGTATGCAGTACTTCACGTATCGTAGTGCCTTTCTTCAGCACCGAATGCTGGTCGAGATAGCCGACAGTAACATGGCGTGACCAAGTTATTTTACCTGCGTCGGGCATGATTTTGCCGGTAATGATATTCAAGAACGTAGACTTGCCTTCGCCGTTTGCACCGATTAAACCGATATGCTCACCCTTGAGCAGACGAAACGAAGCGTCCTCCAAAATCTGACGTGCACCGAAACCGTGCGTTACTTTTTCAACTGTCAATAAACTCATGTAAAACTCCTTGTATTTTTGTGAATAATACATTATATCGTTATATGGTGTAAAAAGCAAGGGACAGTTTTTCGTTGCAAAAAGTGTAACGCAATAACGTTTTTTCGCTGCAAAAAGTGTAATGAAACAACATTTTTTCGTTGTAATTTTTGTTGCAAAGTGATATACTAAACATAACTTATAAGATGGAGGAATCGTAATGTACAGAACTGCGATTGAAAAACTTTATGAATGGCAAAAAAGCAGCCGACGCAAGCCTTTGATTATAAACGGTGCAAGGCAGGTAGGCAAAACATGGCTTATGAAAGAATTCGGCAGATTGGCGTATAACGATGTTGCATATATCAATTTTGATTCCAATTCGCTTATGGGACAGCTTTTTGCGTCTGATTTGAATACGGAGAGAATCATAAGCGGAATTGAGTTGTATATAGGTCGGAAAATCGATCCGCAGAATACACTACTGATTTTCGATGAAATTCAAGAAGTTCCGAGAGCACTGACTGCACTGAAATATTTTTGCGAGGATTCACCGCAATATCATATTATATGTGCGGGCTCACTGCTCGGAATTGCATTACATGAGGGGACATCGTTTCCGGTGGGTAAGGTTGATTTTCTTAACCTGTATCCGCTGTCCTTTCGTGAGTTTCTCATGGCAACGGCAGGCGAAACATTTGCACAGTTACCGGCAAAGCATGACTTTGAAATGATGAGATCATTCAGACAGACCTATGTAGATGTATTGAAGCAATACTATTTTGTGGGAGGTATGCCTGAGGCTGTACAGAGCTTTGCGGAAACTAAAGATTTTAAGGAAGTACGTGAAGTGCAAAAACGTATTTTGGCAGCATATGAGCAGGATTTTTCGAAACATGCACCGCAGGAGCTTGTGCCGAAAATCAGAATGCTGTGGAACAGTATTCCGTCGCAGCTCGCAAAGGAAAATAAGAAATTTTTGTATGGTCTGATAAGGGAAGGGGCACGTGCCAAAGAGTATGAAGCTGCAATAATGTGGCTTAGCGACTGCGGATTGGTACACAAGGTGAGCCGCATAAATACTGCTAACATTCCATTGAAAGCATATGAAGATTTGAAAGCCTTTAAACTGTTCATCGCAGATGTGGGACTTTTAGGCTGCATGGCGGGACTGCAGCCTCAGATAATACTTAACGGCAACAACATGTTCGTTGAATTCAAAGGAGCTTTGACAGAACAGTACGTTTGCCAGCAGTTGAAAAAGATAGAGGATCTGGGAGTTTACTATTATACTAATGAGCGTGGAGGCTGTGAAATAGATTTTGTCATCGACACAGGAAGCTATATAATACCGGTAGAGGTCAAGGCGGATATAAATCTGAAAGCCAAAAGCTTGAAGACGTATCGTGAAAAATTCAACCCGCAGATTTCTGTGAGAACTTCGATGGCAGACTATGATGAACAGGACGGGCTGCTCAACCTTCCGCTGTATGCAGTCGAAGAAATTGTTTCCTGCTGTGAAAGCATTAGCGAAAAACACTGTGAAAGTAAGGATAACTGACGGAGGAAAGCAGCATGAAGAAAAAATTTACCGCTGACGAAATTTTAGATGCACTGAACAAGTATTATAAGGAATCGATATTCATCACCGACGGAGAGGGGAATGTTATCTTTGTTAACGAGGTGGGCTCTAAGCGAATGGGCTCGACAAGAGAAGAGCTGATGTACAAGAGTGTGGCACAGCTCATCGACGACGGCTTATACGACAATTCAACCTCCATGATGGCAATAAGGACAAAAAAAGACGCAGTGGCGGCACTCACATATAAGACCAAGGAATCGAGCATTTCGCACAGTATACCCGTTCTGGACAACAAGGGAGATGTCAAAATGGTCGTAACCACCAATATGAGCTTTGAGCATAACAAGGAATGGGAAGAAATCATAACCAAAGAGCGAGCTGCGATGGTTCGTATGCAGAGAGAGCTGGATCACCTCAGACTGAAGGGTCATAACAAGCTTGTGATAAACAGCAGTGCTATGCAGAATGTAATGCAGACTATTTATGCGATAGCACCTACGGACAGTAATGTTGTAATCCTCGGTGAAAGCGGCACCGGCAAAGATGTTATGGCAAGATTCATTCACGAAAACTCGCTGCGTGCCGACAAAGCCTTTATAAGCATAAACTGTGCGGCGATACCCGATCAGCTCCTTGAATCCGAGCTCTTCGGCTACGAGGCGGGAGCGTTCACGGGAGCCTTAAGCAAGGGCAAAATCGGACTATTTGAGGCTGCTTCGGGCGGCACGATTTTCCTTGACGAAATCGGGGACATGCCGCTGGCACTCCAGTCAAAGCTCCTGCGGGCACTGGAAAATCACGAAATCAGAAGAGTCGGCGGAGTGAAAAATATTCCGATAGATGTACGCATCATTTGTGCCACAAATGTGGACTTGAAAATTGCGGTAGAGGAAAAAACCTTCAGAGAGGACTTGTATTACCGCTTGAGCGTATTCTTGATACAGCTGCCTCCGCTCAGAGAAAGGCGAGAGGACATCATTCCGCTGGCAGAAAGCTTTCTCGGCGAGCTTAACGATAAATACGATGCACATAAGGTCCTCGCACCGGTGACGATAGATACTATGCTGAAACACCGCTGGCCGGGAAACATTCGTGAGCTCAGAAATGTCATGGAAAGAATATTTGTGGTCAGCACGGGAAATGAGCTTATCTTTTCACCGGCACCGATGGCTCCGAACGATTCTGAGGGCTTGAGAGATGGCGAGTTTATACCGGCAGATGACGCACAGGATTTAAGGACATTTGCGGAAACGGCGGAGAGGTGGTATATAGAAAAAGTTCTCAGGCAGTGCAACGGCCGTGTCGGTGAAGCGGCGGAAAAGCTTGGGATACACAGGAGCGTGCTCTATCGAAAACTTCACAAGGATAAATGATTTAACGTGTTAAAAATATGTCAACATGTTGCAAAAACGAAACCATATAGGTTGTTAAAATGCAACATGTTGTTTTTTTGCAACCAAACACCGCCAAGCTGAAAACAATACAAAATAGTCGGAAATGTTGAAAAACAGCGGAAAAGCATGCTTGACAAAAAGTTGGCACAGCTTTTGCGATACGAATGATAGTGTAAAGAGATGTATCAGATATACTAAACTTCAATCATAGAAGTAAAAAAGAAAGGACAAGGAACAATGGCAAACATCAAAAACGTCCTGATTATGGGCGGCGGATTAATGGGAAAGAATATTGCTTTCGTAGTATCTTCCGTAAAAGATTATGAAATCACAATTTATGATATCAACGAGGTAGACGTACCTGCGGGTATTCGTCAGAGCACCAAGCAGCTCGTAGAAAAAGGCATCGTATCCGAAGAAGAATTGGCAGAACGCCTTTCCAGAATACACTTCACTACAGATATCGAGAGCGACGGAATCAAGAACGCAGATTTAGTAATCGAAGCTGTTTTCGAAAACATGGATCTCAAGCGTGAAACCTTCGCTAAATTAGAAGCTCGCTGCAGACAGGACTGCATCTTCTGCACGAACACCTCTGTTATGAGCCCGACAGAAATAAGCCGTGACCTCAAGCATCGTGAACGCTTCTGCGGTACACATTTCTGGAATCCGGGTCATCTGATTCCGTTGGTAGAGGTTGTTAAGACCGATGCAACTACAGATGAAACCGCACAGGCTGTTATGGACTTCATGGCTAAGATAGGCAAGAAACCTTGCCTCTGCAACAAAGACGTTCCGGGCTTCATCGCAAACAGACTTCAGCATGCACTTTGGAGAGAAGCAATCTCCATCGTGGAACACGGCATCGCAGATGCAGCTACAGTAGATACAGCAATCAAGAATTCCTTCGGTCTGAGACTTCCTCAGCTTTCCGCAATGGAAAACGCGGACATGGTCGGCTTAGATTTAACCTACAACATTCACGAGTATGTACTTCAGTACATCGAGGACAGCCACGAACCGTCACCGCTGCTTGTTAAGCTGAAAGAAGAAGGCAAGCTCGGATTTAAGACAGGCGAAGGCTTCCAAAAGTGGACAGACGAAGAAATCAAGAAGTGCAACGAAGACCTCAACACTTACCTCATCAGAATGATTTACGGTAAGTAAGCGAGAAAATCGAGCTGCATGAAAACCAAAACCAAAAACAAAACAAAAGTAAAAGTTGTATAAAGTTCAAATAAAGTTTATAAATTACATTCACATATACATCTAAAATAAATTCAAACCAATTTGGGAGGAGAGATAAAAATGTCTGATTTGAAGAACAAAAGAATCATTACGGCAGCCGTAACAGGTGCATGGCCGAAGAAAGAAAATAACCCGAATGTGCCGATGACACCGGCAGAAATCTGTGAAGACGTTTATGACTGCTGGAAAGCAGGTGCAGCTGTTGCACATCTTCACATGAGAGATGACAACGGAAACGGAACAATGGATCACAACAAATTCCGTGAAACAGTGGAATTGCTGAAAAAGAACCACCCGGACTGCGACATCATTCTTAACCTTACAACCTCCGGCGACATCTATGCTACAGATGAAACCAGAGTAGAGCATGTTAAGGAATTAAAGCCTGAAATGGCGTCCTACGACTGCGGTTCGATGAACTGGCTGAACACAGCACTTTTCATCAACTCACCTAAGTTCCTCGAAATGTGCGGAGAGCTTTTCCAGGAATGCGGAGTAAAGCCTGAAATTGAAGCCTTCGATCCGGGTATGATCGCAAATGCAGCATACTATCTGAAGAAAGGTATCATCAAAGCACCTCTTCACTTCCAGTTCTGCATGGGTTGTGCAAACGGAATTCCGGGAAGCGTAAAGAACCTTCTGTTCATGAAGGAAACAGCAGATGAGCTCATTGGCAAAGGCCAGTATACATGGTCCTGCTTCGGTGTAGGACACTCCGCAATGGAAATCATGTATGCGGCAGTAGCAATGGGCGGAAACATTCGTGTCGGCATGGAAGACAATGTAATGTACGCAAAGGGACAGCTTGCAGACAGCAACAGACAGTTCGTAGAAAGAGCTGCTCGTGTTATCAGAGAATTCGGCTTAGAGGTTGCAACTCCTGCTGAGGCAAGAGAAATTCTCGGTCTGAAGAAATAAGTCAATAAGGGGCTGCCAAGGCTTCTTGATGACAGCCCCATTATAAAATAAAGCTATAATTATATTTTTATCATTGAAAGGAGCAATCGTAATGCCAAACGAAATTGCAAAGAAGATGGACAAGGGTACTCCGTTATGGAGACTGTCCAAAAAATTCCAGTATGCGGCTGACAGAATCATTCCGGACTCACTCGTATTCTGCTTGATTCTGACATTCGTAGTATACTTAGCATCACTTATTTTCACGGAATCCGGTCCGGTCGAATTATGTACCTACTGGTTCGAAGGTCTGTGGACACAGAACAGCTTCGCATTCCAGATGGGTATCATGGTAGTAACTTGTGCTACATGTGCACAGGCACCGCAGGTTAAGAGAGTTATGAACAAGCTCGCTGCTATGGCACACACACCTACAGTAGCAATGATCATGCTCGTAATCTTCGGTATGGTTACTTCCTTCATCAACTGGGCATTCTGTACAGTAGTAGGAGCTATCTTCGCTATGTACCTTGCTAAGAATGTAAGAGGTATGCACTTCCCTCTGATGCTTGCTGTAATCTATACATGCATGGTATTCGGACAGTGCCTTGGACCTACAGCGTCCGTTTACGCACTGCTTGCAACACCTGACCACTTCATGGTTGATCAGCTCGGCGTTCTGACACAGGACATCACTGTTTATAACCCGCATAACGTAATTATCTGGTCAATTTTCGCAGTAATCCTGCTGATAATTGCCATCACAACCAAACCGCCTGAGCACGAAATCGTTGAACTCAGAACTCAGCTTGACGAAGAAGACAAGAACTTTGACGTAGAATCCAGAGAAACTCCTGCTGACAAGATGAACGGCAGCAGAATCATCATGTACCTCATCGGTCTTGCTGGTCTGGTTGTTATCGTAAGAGAATTCGCTACTAAGGGCTTCATGGGAGCTTTATCGATGAACCTGATTATCTTCCTGTTCATCATTGCAAACTGCTTCCTGTACAAGTCACCTAGAGCTTTCATAGAAGCTTACAAGTCAAACATGAGCATGGCTTGCGAAGTTATCGTACAGTTCCCGTTCTACGGAGGAATCATGGGCATCATGCAGTCTTCAGGACTTGCACAAATCATTATCGCAGCAATCTGCGGTGTTGCAACAGCTAAGACACTTCCGGTATTCTCATACCTGTCAGCTTGCGTTGTAAACCTGTTTATCCCATCACAGGGCGGACAGTGGATCGTTCAGGGTCCTCTGCTGATCGATGCAGCAAACCAGCTCGGTGCTAACAAGATTGACGTTATCAACGCATTCGTATACGGCGATGAATGTACTAACCTGCTTCAGCCGTTATACCTTATCCCTATGCTTGCGGTAGTTAAGATGAAACTGAAAGACGCTTGGGGTATGTGTGCATTCGTATGCCTGTTCTGGGTTATCGTTGTAACACTCGGCTACTTAATCGTACCAACACTCGTTCCTTGGAATCCGGGTATCTAAGATGACCTGGGGAGTGAGTTTGATGTACTATAACTGCCCGCAATGCGGCAAGAAATTCAAATATGCCCTCGACTTAATGTCTGAGTTCGGCGAAGAATTCGGCAAATGCCCCGTATGCGGCACTATGGGTACATACGAGTACGACGGTCCTCGAAGAAAGGACGACAAAGACTACTTCGAAGTAGAATAAAATATAACTACGACCTTAATAAAGGCACAGGTTTCACCGACAAAGTGTACTTGTGCCTTTGGTTCATATCAGGAGATTTTATCGGGAGCAAATCATGGCGGCAAAAAAAGAAAAGAAGAAAACACCAAGTGGGGTTTTATATGCGGTAATCGTAATTATGCTGGCGGTTTTCCTGTTTCAGATGTTTTTCCCGACCAACTTGGGAAAGGTGTTTGATAAGGCAGAGGAAACGGCAGAGGAAATTACCGTTACCGTTTCACGCAGCGAGGAGGCTGGCGTTTCGTACCACACGGATTCGCAGAAAAAAATAGCACAGTTCGGCAAATGGGCTGACGAAAAGAAGATGAGAAACCGTTCACTGGCGGACAGCCTCAGTGCCGAGTCATCAACGCAGCTTGAATACAGCTTTGCGATTAAGGCTGTGGATGGCACGTATACGAGTATCATCATCGACGAGAGAGGATTTGTTCACTTCGGAGCAGAGCTTTACAAAATCTCCGATGATACAGAATCGTTTTTGAAGGAATTGAAGGAACAGCTTGAAAGCTGGGAGGAAGAAAATGATGAAAGGTCTTAAAGGAAAGAACGCCGTTGTAACAGGTGCGGCGAGAGGTATCGGCAGAGGTATTGCCGAAAGATTTGCAAGTGAAGGCGTAAATGTTCTGGTTGCTGATATTCTCGAGGACGAGGCAAAGGCAGCGGCAGCAGAGCTTACCGAAAAATACGGAGTCAGCACGCAGGGCTACGGTGTGGATCTGACGGATAACGATCAGATTGAGGCCATGATGGAATACGCCGATAAAAACCTCGGCAGCATCGATATTCTGGTCTGCAATGCGGGCATTACCATCCACAATTGGGCAACGGATTATACCATTGAAGAAATAGACAAGGTTTTCGACTTGGATTTAAGAGGCTATTATCTCTGTGCAAGGACTGCCGCAAGATACATGAAAAAACAGGGAAAAGGAAACATCGTGATGATTTCATCTGCAAATTCCGTGATTTATCATTCGAAACGCTCCCTTTACAATGTTTCCAAGGCAGCAACAGCAGGCATGGCGGGAACGCTGGGCGTAGAGCTTGCGAGATTCGGCATTCGTGTCAATTCCGTGGGACCGGGCTATGTGCTCACCGACTTAGTAAGGAACGGCGTTGCGAACGGAACCATTAAAATGGAAGAAAACTTCAAGGTTATTCCCGATAAACGCTTTATTGAGGTGGAAGAAATCGCGTCTGTGGTGGCTTTCCTCGCATCGGACGAGTCAAGTGCCATCAACGGACAAAACATCATCGCAGACCTCGGCTGGTCGAAAAATGCACTGCCTGAGGATGCCGATATGCAGTAATAAACTTTTCACTCTGATTCATATATGTACCAAAAAGGCTGCCTGTGGGTTAATTCCGCAGGCAGCCTGTATTTTTGTCAGACTTGTTTACATGAAGAAAATTATAAAAGTCGTTTGTCCGATTTTTTGGATAAGTATGTGCCAAGACTTTGGAAAACCTGTACCATAACTATCAAAAGAATTACAGCAAGTATCATAACCAGTGTCTTATAGCGGTAGTAGCCGTAGTTGATGGCGATTTTGCCGAGACCGCCGCCGCCGATGATACCGCTCATAGCTGAGTAGCCGAGGATGGTCGTGATGGCAACGGTAGCGTTGGAAATAAGTGACGGTACGCTTTCAGGAATCAGAACCTTGACGATAATCTGAATCGGGGAGGCACCCATGCTCTGTGCAGCCTCGATAACTCCCGGATCGACCTCACGGATACAGTTTTCCGCAAGTCTTGCGATGAACGGGAAGGATGCGATTACCAAAGGAACGATTGAGGCAACCGTACCGACAGGTGTGCCCACGATAAGTCTGGTCAAAGGAATGACCATGATCATCAAAATCAGGAACGGAACCGAACGCAGCAGGTTGATCAAAAGGTCTAAAACCGTCATAAGCCATCTCGGAAGCGGCAGTATGCCGTCCTTGGTTCCGACAGCCATCAGAACTCCGAGAGGAAGTCCGATAACGATTGCAATTGCGGTGGAAACGAGAGTTACATAGAAGGTTTCCCAAATTGCGAGAGGGAATTCACTCCGCAGAATTTCCATTGCTTCAATAAATTCTTCAGATGCGAAAAACTCAGCGAACATCACTTCCCACCTCCTCTACGATAACATCTCCGACCTCCTGAAGATAGGAAATCGCCGTCTTTACTGTGCTTTCATCTCCGGAAATGCCGAGCAGCATATTTCCGTAGGTTTTTTCTTCCACTGTTTTGGTATTTGCCGCCAAAATATTCGCAGCGATATGCTTTTCCATAGCGAGCTGTGCGATAAGCGGTGTGTTGGTGGCATCTGCACCGTTGAACACGATTCGGATTTGGTGTTCGCCGTCCTTAATCGGCAGGGTTTCGGTAACTCCGTCAGGGAATACCAATCTCTTGGCAGCCTCCGATTTAGGTCTTGAGAATACTGTGGATACCGCACCCTCTTCTACGACACGACCGTGATCCAGTATTGATACCTTGTTGCAGATTTCCTCAACTACACTCATCTGATGTGTAATTACGATTACGGTAATACCCATCTTGCGGTTGATGTCCTTGATAAGTGAAAGGACGGAACGTGTAGTCTTAGGGTCGAGAGCACTTGTCGCCTCGTCGCAAAGCAGAATTTTCGGGTTGGTCGCAAGAGCTCTTGCGATTGCGATTCTCTGTTTTTGACCGCCGGAAAGCTGTGCAGGATAAGCCTCAGCTTTGTCCGGAAGCCCTACGAGCTCCAAAAGCTCGGTCGCACGAGCCTTTGCTTCTGCTTTAGGCATGCCGGAAAGCTCAAGCGGGAAACAGATATTTTTGATACAGGTACGCTGTGCGAGCAGGTTGAAGCTCTGGAAAATCATAGATACACTCCTGCGTACCTCTCTGAGCTGCTTATCCGGCAGCTGTGCGAGATCGCAGCCGTCGATGAGCACCTGACCGTCGGTAGGTCTTTCAAGCATATTGATGCACCTTACGAGAGTACTCTTGCCGGCACCGCTCATGCCGATAATCCCGTAAATATCGCCGTCCTCGATGGTCAAGGAGACATTTTTCAATGCCTCTACGGTGCCGTCACCGCTGAGGAAGGTCTTTGATAGGTTCTTAATTTCAATCATGTGTTTCTTCTCCAAATCGGGACAAATGACCGATTGAAGGTAACCGGTCATTGTCTTAAGCTTTGGTCGGCAAAGCCGACTTATAATACATTATAGTATATTTTTAACGAGTAGTCCATACCTTTTGTCAGACCGATTCGAGCTATTTCAGTGCATCGAGAGTAGTCTGCTTGCCGCCGTATAAGCCGAGCGGTTCAACGTGAACTGTGGAAACGGAAACAACGTGTGTGCCGTTCTGTGCGTTGAAGTCATCAAGGTAAGGGAGGTGCTGGAAGTAGTTTGCATCTACATCGCCGCTGTCTACAACATTGTTAGGCTGTACATAGTCTGTGAATTCGATAACCTCAA